>CAKSDT010000090.1 GCA_934446135.1 uncultured Clostridia bacterium | reverse complement strand
CTTTAGAGGGGACTCGAACCCTGAGAGGGCAAAATTCGTCTGAAAAAATACTCCTGTGTGCTTCTGAATTGAATTTACCCTACTCCGAAATTGGAAATTCTAAATTTTCTATTGCAGTTCTTAAGGTTGGATGCCGTAAAACAAAATGGATAGTTGGTGCTTTGTTTTTTGAAATTATAACATATTCATTTTCGTGTATTGTAATTTGTATATTAGAAAAGGTATTTCCTTTTGTCTGCATAATAGAATAATTTTTATTATTATCAGCAAATTCTCTTGTGAGTCGTAAATGCTCGAGATATTCCTCAAATGTATACTCAAGGTTTTTATCATAAAACATAAATGACAGTGAAAGACATAGCGGATATTCACTGAATGTATCTTTGTTTAAATAAGGAATTTCATCGATAACAGAGTTGTTTTTAAGAATTTCAAATACCCGTTCCTTTTGTGCCGCCATATAGTCGAGAATTTTTTGTTTTTCATTTTTGGGTATATTCCGTCTGTCAAGGAAATTTGCCAAAAACGCATCTGTTGCTGTATAAATCGGAAGTGTTGACAGCATACTTCGGCGATTACCGTCTGTATGTGAGTCTGCAATCAAAAACGCGGTAAGTTCCATTAATTTGTCCTCACGGTAAATTTCCATGAGCGGATGTGCTTTTTTTAGTATACAAGAACTTTTTTCACGGTAATATGAAAGTTCCTCCTTATTTTTCGTAAGATAATATTTCCCTTTCGTATGAAATCCAGAGATACATTCCCCGGACAATGCCGCAGCACCCGATACATTTAGGAAATGACAAAAAATCTGATTTTGTACGCCTTTAAGGTAATACGGAGAAATCTGTCCTGTCATATAAAGAGGTATCCAGCATTCGAGTCCAAGCATAAGTTCATTAAAGGGTCGGTTTAGATTATGAACAACATTAAGATTCAAACCCTTTTTTAACATCGCTGCAAGTCCGAACATATATTTTTTTGAAAATTCTGTATCAGCAGCCATATCATCCATTTGCATATCACTATACATAAAAACACTGTGTTTAGATTTTGAAAGAGCAGTCGCTTTCAGAAAATCAAGTTCTCCGCTCTTCATTTCATCAATGCCATAGTATGTTTTTGAAATCGGGAGTTGAAACGGAAGTGACGGAACCTTTAATTCATCAAAGCGGATTGCTCTTATATATTCGTTTAAATCAAACGAATCAAGCGTATCCAAAAACTTTTTTACCGGATTTACAGGCTTTTTTGCCTGCTCACTATTTGTAAACCAATTTATGATTTCTGAAATATAGAGGTCAGGTGTTTTTATTTTTTCTGTTTTAATTCCTATCATTTCAGCAATTATTTTTTTATAGTTTTCAGAATCATAATATTTTGAAACATATCCGGCTACATCAAAAATAAATTTTTGCGGATCGGCAGGTCTGCGTTTGCCGCTTTTTATTCTTGACATATACGATGAATCATATTTTAGTTTTTTTGACATATCGGCAAGGTTAACTGAAAAAACCGAACATAAGATATTGAATTTTGCCTGCAGTGAGTCATAATCAAACAGTGTGACCTCTGCAAGATTGTTAAACTCCTGTAATACGGTCTTATAAGACATATCAATGCCCTTTTGTTTGGCAATAGCACACAGTCCTTGGCATAGTTTCTTCATATCTCCGGAATTCGCCTTCGGTATTCTTGAACCGGATTTATATCGGCTCACTGTTGCCTCGGAAATTCCTGAATACTCAGCAATTTCCTTACCGGAACACCCTAACATATCCATATACTTGCTCAATCTTTCAAAAAACATTTTTACACTCCCTTACTTTCTTTTTAAATTGTAGCATATTTATATATAAAAATAAATAGAAAATCAAGAATATTTCCGAACATGGCAATGCCAATTGGGGAAATCAAATTTACTTAAATTAAGATTAATGTTACAATAACAGTGTGAAGCAGAATTGCCAAATACAATAATATTAAAGCAAAGAAAGGCTGATGATTATGCAATTGAAAAAATTTATTTCTGCCATACTCGGTGTCATTGTACTGTTTAGCACAGCATTTGTTCAAACAACAAATGCTTGGAGCGTTTATGACACAGGTTATGGAATGGAGTCGAATGAGGAAAGTAAAACGGCAGTTCCAGAAGATATACAACAGTTCCGTGAAAAAGACGATCCGAATGATATAACTTCGCTTATTTATACAATTCGTGAGGACGGCTCGGCAATGATCATTGACTATTCGGCAAGACATATGGGTAATCCAGACTCGGGTTTTGGTCTCGAATTCAATATTCCCTCCGAAATCAACGGTCACACTGTTACGGCTATCGGTGACGGTGCACTTCGTGAAGGTTCAACAAGAATTTTCGGAGTCACACTCCCTCCGACGATTAAGGAAATCGGAGTTAATGCTATTTACGGAAGATACTTAAAATATCTTAAATTAAACGACGGTCTTGAGGTTATAAAAGATGCCGCTATCAACTGCGGCGATGAACTTGAAACGCTTGTTATCCCGGAAAGCGTAAAGTACATAGGAAACGAAGCAATAAGCGGTAAGGCACTGAAAAATATTACGATGCCTTCAAATCTTGAATATATGGGTAAGAGAATATTTTTCGGCTCGGCATATGACCAAGACGCAAATAACCGCGTTGACGGAATACAATACCACGGTCAGTATTTGATTGCGGGAATAAGAATAGGTTATGCTGCAATAGATAACCCGGATCCGTCCGCACCTACTGAAAATAAGCAGATTCACGAATGGGAGGCAATCGGAGATATTAAAATCCGAGAGGGTACAACCCTAATAGGTGCTGATGCTTTCGGAATGTCTGATATTACATCGGTTAAATTTCCATCAACACTAAAATCTATACCGTACCTTGGCTTTTATTGGTGCAAAAATCTTAATAATGTCGTAATCCCCGGAAATGTAAAAGAAATCGGCAACAATGCCTTTTCATGGTGCGAAAGCCTTTCAAATCTCACTATTTCAGAGGGCGTGGAGCACATAGGTCAGGCAGCATTTTTCCGCTGCAATAACTTAAATGAAGTAACGATTCCGAGAAGTGTAGTGCAGATTGATATGCACGCTTTCGGATGGGACTATGTAAATGATTATGATGTAAGAAACGAAAATCTTGTAATAAAGTGTTATAGCGGTACGGCAGCGGAACAGTATGCAAGAGATAACGGATTTAAATGTATTTTGCTTGATACGGGTGAAACTATTGAAAAAGGCGAACCGACTGCTGCTGCAGACGACAGATATACCTGCGAGGAAAAAGGCAGCAACTGTGCAGTAAAAAGATTTAAAGATATAAAGAGTGCTGACGGCGACCCAAACCACAGCGGAATTGAATTTTGCTTGGATGACGGAATTATGGCAGGTACCGGAAAAGATACATTTTCGCCCGACGACACAATTACAAGAGCACAGTTTGCAACAATGTTTTACCGTCTTGCGGGTCAACCTGAAACCGGTGAAAACTCAAAGTTTACAGATTTAACGCAGGACTGGTACAAGAAACCCATTGCGTGGGCTGCCGCAAACGGTATTATAAACGGAACGGGAACCTCAAACTTTTCTCCTGACGATGTTATAACCAGGGAACAGATTGCAGCAATATTTTATCGGTATGCACAGTCAAAAGGACTTGACACATCGCTTGATGATTCGAGTATTTCATCTGCTATAGAAGGCTACAACGATTATTCGGATATATCCGATTACGCAAAAATCCCCGTTGCGTGGTGCTTTGATGAGAATGTTATGTTTATTCACTCCGTAAACGGATATGAATATGCAATATATCCACAAGTTGCCCCTTCAAGAGCCAATACTGCAACAATGTTTTGGAAATTTTCTTATGTGCTTAATAATAATTAACAAATAAAGGATGGTGTAAATTGGGAAAAATAAATTTAGCATTTATAACTCTTATAGTAGTCTTGTGTACGGCTTTTCCGTGTTTTGCACAAACTACAAACGGCAAATGCGGTGAAAATGTAAACTATTTATATGATTTTGATACCGGTCATCTCAGTATAAGCGGCACGGGTGACATGAGAGAATATACGGAAAATTCCGTTGCACCGTGGTATAGTTTCAAAAATGAAATTGTTAGCGTAAATATAGAAAGCGGTGTAACAAGCATTGGTGATTACGCATTTTTCTATTGTAACAGTCTTACAGGCGTTACAATCTCCGACAGCGTAAAAGACATTGGAAATAATACTTTTTACCATTGCGAAGCCTTAACAAGCGTAACTATACCAAACAGTGTGGAATGTATCGGAAACGAAGCATTTAAGTTTTGTACCGGTTTAAAAGAAGTAACCATTCCCGGCAATGTAAAAAACATAGGTAATGATGCCTTTTCCAATTGTTATTTTGCAGAAAAGGATGAAGATGACAATATACTTTCCGAAAGCGGTCTGGAAAAAGTTATAATTGAGGACGGCGTAGAAACGATTGGTGATTATGCGTTTTATATGTGCGAAAAATTAAGTACGATAGTACTTCCCGATAGCGTGACAGGCATTGGTTATTGGGCGTTTTACGATACCGGTTGCTATAATGAATGGTGGGACGGCACCGATGATATGTTATACATAGGAAATCATCTTATAACGGTAAGTCAAAACAAATCTAATGAATGTGTCGTAAAACCCCGGACAAAAACAATTGCCGATTACGCATTTTTCTATTGCAACAGTCTTACAGGCGTTACAATCTCCGACAGCGTATTAAGTATCGGTAATCATGCGTTTGAAAACTGCAACAGTTTAAAGAACATAACAATCCCGAAAAATGTGAAAAATATCGGCAATGAAGCATTTTACACTTGTTTTGATTTGCAAAGCATAAATGTCGACAATGACAATACCGCTTACTGCTCCGAGAACGGTGTTTTATACAACAAAGAAAAAACAAAGATTATACGTTTTCCGAAAGAAAAAGCAGAAACATCGTTTACAATTCCGACCGGCGTAACAAGCATCGCCAATGGAACTTTTGAAAATTGTCAGCACCTAACAAGCATAACAATCCCGAGTGGTGTGGTAACTATCGGTAATAACGCATTTGAAAATTGCAACAGTTTGACGACCACAGCAATTCCGGACAGCGTGACGGAGATCGGTGTCGGTGCGTTTTCAGATTGTTCAAAATTAGCAAGCATAGCAATCCCGGACGGCGTACCGGGTATTTGTGAAAATACATTTTACAGCTGCTCGAGTTTAACCAGCATAACAATCCCGAACAGTGTATTGACTATCGGCAATGGTGCATTTGAAAAATGCCTTAAATCAATTAAAGTTAACTATATCGGAAGTAAAACTGACTGGGATGAGATAACAGGAGACGGAAAATACATTTTGACCTATTATGCGAAAATTACTTACCTCAGCGGCATAAGTGCAAAATGTTCAGGTGACGGCAAAATCGTTGTCAAACCGATAAATATAGATACCGGCAAAACAGTTATCCTTGCTATTTACGATGATAATAAATTTGTCGGAATGCAATCGGAGATATATAATGACACGCAAATCACATTCACACCAACCCAAAACTATACATATGCAAAAGTTATGATTTGGGACAGCATTGACAGTGTATCACCGGTATGCGATGCCAAAATATTAGAGTAATCAGAAGTAAAAATCTTAAAACACTAAGATAAAGAACCTGTATTAGTTAAAAAGCAGGACATCTGAAATTCAGACGTCCTGCTTTTTTTATACGGGGTTATTAATTTATCTTCTTTTCCATATCATTATCTCTTATTAAATTTCTCTTGATTTTTCCGTTAAAAGTTTTGGGCAAAGATTCTACATATTCAATAACCCTTGGGTATTTATACGGTGCGGTATTGTCCTTTACATATTTCTGAAGTTCTTTCGTGAGTGCCTCGGTACCCTCATATCCATTGTTAAGTACAATGGTTGCTTTTACTGCAAATCCTCTGATTTTATCCGGAACACCCGTTACGGCAACTTCAGCAACAGCATCGTGCTCCAAAAGTACACTCTCAATTTCAAAAGGACCGATTCGGTAACCTGATGACTTAATAACATCATCATTTCTGCCGACATAACAAAATCTTCCCTGCTCATCACGGTATGCAGTATCTCCTGTGTGGTAAAATCCATCGTGAAGTGATTTTTCGGTATCTTCAACACTGAAATTATAAGAATCCAGTAATCCGCACGATTTTCTGTTCTTACTTAAAACTCTTATGCAAATTTCGCCTGTTGCACCTCTTGGACAAGACTCACCGTCCTCACCCAATATATGAACATCATATCCCGGAACGGGGAAACCCAATGTACCCGGAATAGGTTCAGTCCACGGGTAAATAGTTGCTATACAGAGTGCCGTTTCGGTCTGTCCAAACCCTTCGTATATTTTATGACCGGTTTTTTCAAGCCATCTGTTGAAAATTTCAGGATTTAATGCCTCGCCCGCCGTACAACAATGTGTAAGTTTTGACAGGTCATACTTCGAAACATCGTTTGTAAGCATCATCCTATACATTGTAGGCGGTGCACAAAATGTTGTGATTTCATATTTTTCCATTTTTTCCAGAATATCCGCACCGTCAAATTTATCAAAGTCGTATACAAACACCGCAGATTCACCGAACCACTGACCGTAAAGTTTTCCCCAAAGCGATTTGCCCCAGCCGGTGTCCGATATTGTAAAGTGCATACCTCCGTCAATAACTCTGTGCCAGAAAACACCTGTTATAATATGTCCAAGCGGGTACTTAAAATCATGAGTTATAATTTTAGGATATCCGGATGTTCCTGATGAAAACATCATAAGCATCATATCGTCCGCTTTTGTAGCTAGGCTTCCTGTAGGCCTTTCCCAGAAAGAATTTGCCATTTCAAACCCTGCCTCAAAATCTATCCAATCTTCCCCGGCATTTTTATGACCGGTTACAAATTTCATTTCAACGGTTTCATACTGACCTTTACCTTCATCAAAATATTCTGTTTCCTGTCCGTCGCCTGTCAAAACTACAGCCTTAATTTTTCCTTTATTGCATCTGTAAACATAAACATCAGTGTACAAGGGGTACAAACGAGATAAAATAGAAATGAGGGGCGATAGAGCGGAAATATCAGATTTTCCACTCTATCT
>CAKSDT010000089.1 GCA_934446135.1 uncultured Clostridia bacterium | reverse complement strand
ATTATTTTCAGTACAGAGCATAAAGGCGATTATTCTGTTATTAAATGCAAAAATAAAATTATTGATTCTGTATTGTCTAAAAATCCTTTGTTGCATACTGATAAGGCAGATAAGAAAAATCACGGCAAGGGAATTTCTATAGTAAAAAGTATTGCCCAGAAGTATGGGGGAGATGTAGTTATTTCGGAGAAGAATAATGAATTTATAGTTTCGGTAATTTTAGACAACCGAATTTTTACCTAAAAACCCACTATTTTTACCTGATTAAAATCAAATATTCTAAAAATGCTATCCTTTCTTTAAGGCGTTATGCCAAGAAAAAGGATAGCATTTTTTGTTTTGTATTGAATTTTATGTTTTAGCCGTATTTGCGTTAATTCCTATTACTGTGGTAAATGTACATTCTGTTTTATCATAATTCATTTCTAAATTACCGTTATACTTATCAACTGTCTTTTTAATACTTCGAGTTCCTATTCCATGCAATCCGGAAGAATTCTTGGAAGAAGTTATAATTCCGTTATTATACTTTGGCTTTGTGTTGCAGGAATTTGAAACTTTTATTATCAAAAAATTTAAATAAGGTTTAAAGCTAATAAGGTTTGAAGCTGCTTCCGTAAATAAGAATTATAGAGTGCAATTTTTGTCGATTTTTTTTACAGTTTTTGCACAATTGAAGTTTACAGTGCTGTTTTAAGATATGATTTAACAAAGTAAAAGGGAAAAGCAAGCCGTAATATTTAATATAAATCAAAAATTAAGGAGAGTTGAATTTTGAAAAAGGGTAGAAATTTGCGTAGCGTTAATACTGACGGAGGGGTGAATTTGCAATTCAAACTTTTGTCGGCAATCGGAATTATCATTATAGTTTCCGGACATTGTTATCATGGCGGAATGGAACTTGCTTATAACTGGTTTCCGCCGTATTCGTATAATTTGGCACTGTTTGTATTTATATCGGGATATTTTTACAAAACCGATTATGAAGAAAATGTCGGAAAATACATATGGAAACGAACAAAGCGGCTTCTTATTCCTGCGTATCTGTGGAATATATTTTACGGTGGTATGGTTGCATTTCTCGGTTTGTTTGGATTTACTATAGGTGCAAAGCCTGATTTATACAATCTTTTTGTTATGCCGTTTGTTGACGGTGAGGCTTTTCAATATAACCTCGGTTCATGGTTTGTGTACCCGCTGTTTTTGGTTTGCATAATAAATGTGCTGTTCAGAAAATTTTTGAAACTGATTCATCTTGACAATGAATTTATAGTTTTGATAGTGTATCTCGCAATCGGAATGATAGGAATTAACACTGCAATAGAAAATCCGACTGCAATTAACGGTATAGTGAAACTTCTTGTCAGAACAATGTTTTTCCTGCCGTGTTATGAATTCGGTCGCTTTTATAAAGCTGTGCTTGAAAAGAAAGACACTCTCAATAATGTTGCGTACTTTGCAATTATATTTGCTGTACAGCTGATACTTTTAACTTTTTGCAAAGATTTGGAGTACACTCCGTCGTCATTTACTAAATTCAACAACGGTTTTATAATTCCGTATATCTCGTCAATCACAGCAATTGCATTTTGGCTGAGAGTTTCAAGATTGCTTGTACCTGCCATAGGAAACAGCAAGCTTGTAAGGCTTATAGCTGACAACACATACGGAATTATGGTAAATCAGCTTGTAGGTTTTATGTGCCTAAAATTTGTATTCTACGGATTAAGCCGCATTACTTCAGGCTCATTGTTTGGTGACTTTAATGTTGCATCATTTAAATCAAGTATATGGTACTACTATCTCCCAAACGGTTTGCAACAGTGGGCTTTTGTATATCTTATATTTGGTCTACTTGTACCGATATTAATTAGCATTATTTTAAATAAAATCTGTCATATTGCACAAAAAATGCATAATAAAATTTGTAACAAATAATATCTAAAAATCATTGTGCTTATATTCTTAATATGTTAAAATATCTTATAAGATAAATAAAATAACTGCAAACGGTTATTATACTTTAGTAGGTTCAAAATGTATTTCTCAATTTAATAGTGCAACAACTGTATCTGCTACAGTAGGCAAAACAGCATAAGTTTGAGAGCCCACCCGAATGTAGCGGGTGGGCTCTGAGGTGTTTATATGAAAATTATGATTAAAAAATACACTGCATTTTTGTTTCTGATTTCATTTGTTTTTTTGTGCGGATGTAATCAAAAAATGAGTATCGACAGTTCTGATACATATGTTCCTAATCAGGACAGTCAGGAGAATTTTATAAGGTATGGCAGTCAGCTCTATTTTGCAGATACTCATACGGGCATTTACTTTTTAAATTCAGATAACGGATTTTTGTATGTGATTGATAAGGAAACGCATAGTTGTCAACCTTTGTGCAATCGAAGTGATTGTATGCATGACAAAGAAACCTCGTTTGAGAAAAAGAAAGAGTGTACAGCATTTTTAAATACATATTTCAGAAGTCTTGTTTACTACAATGACTGCATTTATTTTCAATCGGTCGAGGATAAAACCGACAAAGACGGTGTAACTTATGAATTAAATGAAATTTGCAAAATTTCAACTGACGGAACAAATCGTGAGGTTTTATATTCGACAAGGGATTATACAATTTGGGACTTTAAAATTCACAGAGGATATATTTATTTTGACGGAAGTAAAAAAGATAACGAAGGAGCGGCAGAAGGCAGTAATATGGCACTTTACAAGGTTTCTGCCGATGGTAAAGGAAACACAGATGAGTTACTGCCGTACTATAAATACGATATACTTAATGGTATGAGTGTATGTGACACCAGATTCTACGGCAATCATCTTTTTTTATGGATAACAAAGCTTGACGGTACCAAGGAAAACAGCTACTTGATAAACTATGATTTACAGACCGATAAATGGGAAAATCTCAGCGAAAAGTTGGAAGTAAATATAAATTCAATGTTTACGATTTTCAATGATAAGCTGATTTTCGCAAACGGAAGTAAGGTGTATGAGTGCGATTTTAACGGAGAAAATCAAAAGAAAATTCTTGATTGTTCTGATTTGATTGCAGGCTATCAATACTACACTCCTTTTACAAATGACGGTGAAAATCTGATAATTTCAGCTGCTAACGATGATAACGAGGCTGATAAGTTGATTTTCTGTGATAAAAGCTATAAGGCAACTTTAAAGAAAATGCCGTTTGAATTTACTGCCGAAATAGGTTTTGACAGCAGTTGTTTTATTGATTACAATGAAGAAGAAAAAACACTTTATTATATTGATAAAAATAACACAGAAAATGCCGATGAAATTTATACTTTTGAGTAACAGATGAATTTATGAAACTCTTTATTTATGAACTGAAAAAGATACTTAATAAAAAAATATTTTTTGTTGTTTTATTGCTCTGCCTTGCAATCAACGGCTTTTTATTATATTCATCGCAAAATACCGAAGAAAACAGCATTAGAATCACTTATTCCAATGAGTATACTAAAATGCTCAATAGTTATTCTTCAATGTCTTTGAATGACGCTGAAAAGCAGATTGACAATGAACTGCTTGCATATGAAATTTTTAGTAGACTTGAAAATCTTGCACAGACTGATAACGAGGAACTTATTGAAAATTACACATATGAACTTGATGAGTATCGAAAGAGTAATCCGGATGCGTATCAAAAGGCTGTTGAAATGAGTGAAAAAGGCGGAGATAACTTTTGGAAAAACAGTTTTCTCTATAATATTTCACAGCAGATTGAGTATATAAATTCCTATCCGGATTTTATTGACAAAATGTATGACAGGGCAAAGGCGCAGTCGTCCTCTTCAATTTTTGGCGATGAAAGTTCTTTTTCATATAAAAATCTTTACAAAACATCCAACGATTATTCAGGATTAAAAAACACCAAGCTAAGCCTTGTAAATTCTGATGCTTTTATTGCAACAACAGAATACAGCTTAACCGATATTTTTATAATCGCCATTGTGTTTTTGCTTTGCGTTTATCTTTTTCAATATGAGCGTGAAAAAGGACTGTATTCGTTGGTACGATGTACAAAATTCGGCAGATTCAAAACTATAATTTCAAAATTCATGTTGCTTTTTGTACTGTCAGCTGTTGTGTCGATATTATTCATTTTTTGCAATTTTATCATAAATACTTTCCTGTATGGCAGTACCGATTTAAGCGTAAATATTCAATCAATTTCCGAGTTTCGCAACTGTACCCTTACAGTTACAGCAGGTCAATTTTTGATTTTGTTTGCATTTGCAAAAATAATGGGGACTTTTGTTATTTCATCGTTTTTGGCTCTTGTATTTATTATCTTTTCAAGTTCTGCAACGATGTATCTTACAGGGCTCGTAATAATTGGTGCAGAGTATTTGCTCTATACCTTGATTGGACAGAACTCTTTTTTGAACCTTTTAAAGTACATTAATATTTTCTATATTCTTGACGGTGGGGAATTTTTTGGAAGTTATCTGAATCTTAATATTTTTTCAAATGCAGTAACTTCGATTCAGATTGCATTTGCCGTTTTTGGTACAGTATTTCTTTTGTGTACGGTGTTTTCCTGCATATTATTTTGCAAACGCAATCAACAGAAGACTGCCGGCATTTTTTCAAGACTGCTTGGAAAGTTTAAATCAAGATTTTTTACATTAAACGGCAGTACCGGCGTTTTTAAAGGCGAAGTTTTTAAATTTACTATTCAAAATAAAATGGCTGTTATGATTGTTTTGCTTGTGCTTTTTGCAATTATTTCATCGTTCGGAACGGTTCGTTACCCTTATTCAGAAAATTCGGATGCTGACTACAAAGCGTATATGGAATATCTTGAGGGTGACATAACTTCGGAAAAGGAAAACTATATTTTGGAACAGCAAAATTATTTTAACAACTTGCAACAACGCATGGGCGAAATTGCTGAAAATAGTGAGCTTTCCGAAAATGCAAAACAGGCTATGTCCAAGTCGATTGAAAATATTTTAAACAGCAAAGGGATTGCATTTGAAAGAGTAATCGAACAATACAATCGACTCCTTGAACTAGATAAAAAGGGCATAGATACAAAATTTATTGATGAAAACATCTATAAAAGTTTTGTTTCGAGTAAAACAAGGGAATGGAACGATTTTGCTTTGCTTTGCCTTGTTCTTGTGATAGGTGTTCCTTATGTATTTTCACCCGAGTATAAAAATGGTATGATCAACCTTATTCGTACTACTGAAAACGGTAAAACAAAACTGTTTTTTGGAAAAATAGTAGTGGAGTGTATATATTTGTTAATAGCATTTACAGCTCTGTATGTGCCGTATTTTGTAAGATTTATAAATACATACGGTGCGAACAGTTTGAATACACCCTTAGTATGTATTTTTGAAAATGTTCAAGAAACATCTTTTAGTGTGATAAATGCGGTAGTTGTCAATCTCATTTGTTACTTTTTGCTTGCAACAGCAGTAACATTTGTTATTACAGCAGTTTCAATTTTTACCCGTAGCAGTATGTTTACAATGGTGATTTCAACTGTTTTAGTTATAATACCATTGCTTGCTTTGTATCTGATTGAAAACGCAAGAATAGGTTATTGGGTTGTAAATTACCATGCTATAGCTATTGTTATGACTTGTTTGCTGAGTATCTTAATTGCAATTGTCACGCTTGAAATTTCTAAATTGAAATTTACCGAAACAAGAATATGGAGGTGAATAAATGCCAAAGCTTGAGGTTAAAGGTATTACCAAAGTCTATAAAAAAGGAGCGGTAAAAGCACTTGATGATTTTACAGTTACGCTTACTCCGGGTGTGTATGGACTTCTTGGTCCTAACGGTGCAGGTAAATCAACACTTATGAATATCATTACCGATAATCTGAATTCAGATAAAGGTGAAGTGTTGTATGACGGAGAAAATATTAAAAAATTAGGTAAAAATTATCGGGGCGTTCTCGGTTATATGCCGCAGCAACAAGGTCTGTATGATGATTTTACTCTTAACCGATTTTTGTGGTATATGGCGGCATTAAAGGGATTAAAAAAGAAGGAGGCTAAGGAAAAAATAACCTCACTTCTTGATACGGTAAATCTCACTAATGCGGCACATAAAAAACTCGGCGGATTTTCGGGAGGTATGAAACAAAGAGCCTTGATTGCTCAGGCACTTTTGAATGACCCGAAAATTTTGATTCTTGATGAACCGACTGCGGGCCTTGACCCAAAAGAGAGAATTCGTATCCGCAATTTTATAAGTGAAATTGCAGAAGATAAAATCGTGCTCATTTCTACTCATGTTGTGTCCGATATCGAGTTCATTGCTAAAGAGATTATACTTCTAAAGCAGGGAAAACTTGTGTCACACGATACCTGCCAAAATCTTGTAAATGAAATTGCAAATAAGGTAGTTGAGACGGAAATCGAAAAAGAAGAATTAAAATATTTTCAGGATAATTACCGAGTTTCAAATCTCTGTCATAATGATGATAAAATCGTAGTAAGATTAGTAACAGATAATCCCCCTGAAAATCATAAAATAACAATTGCAAACCCAACCATTGAAGATTTGTACCTCTATATTTTTGAACAAGGAATGTGATATTAAAATTATTGCCGACAAGTAATGGCGTTCTATGCTAATACTTGTCGGTATTTTTATGCCCTTTTTGCATGAAATTGTAAGGATAAAGTGGAATACAGATACAAAATAATCAGTTAACGCATAAAATAGCAATAAAATAGTTTGACTAATATATAATATTGTGTTAAAATTATGCGAAAAGGAGGGTGACTGCCCTATGGAGCAATATATGCCGATAGTGTGGATAGGCTTTGCAGTATTTATGTTGCTTTGCGAAGCCTTTACAACACAGCTTGTATCAATATGGTTCGTTCTCGGCTCGGTTTGTGCCGCAATAACAACTATATTCACAAGCGACATAACAATCCAGTCGGCGGTGTTCCTTGTTGTGTCACTTGTTTCGCTTATTGTGACACGACCGCTTGTGAAACGCTTTAAAAGGCGTAACAAAACAACGGGAACAAACGCAGACCGCCACATCGGTCAAGTCGGTTTTATGCTCACAGATTTAACCGATATTGACGAAACAGCACAGGCAAAGGTCGGTGCGGAAACTTGGACGGTAAAGTCCGACAAAGCACCGCTTTTAAAAGGAACAAAA
>CAKSDT010000088.1 GCA_934446135.1 uncultured Clostridia bacterium | reverse complement strand
GTATAGAGGGGAGGTTAAATAATGTATTAAGCAGATTGTTTTTTAGGTTTTTTCTTTTTCACGAAGAAGAAAGCGATTACGATTAAGACAGCGGGAACTGCGAATTTAAGTATGGTTGGGAGTGGATTTTTTGCGGTTTCGTAAATTTCGAATTTATCGGAATTTACTTTAAACTGTGCGTAACTTCCCACCTGTTTTTGGCTTGCTTTTCTCAGTTTTCCGTTTTCGTTTACATAGATTTCGGAATTTTTCTTTTGTTTTAAATATCTTACCGACATATTTTTATCTTTTGTTCCCGAAACTTCGGCCTCGTAGGAGGCATAAATTTTCTTTGAATAAAGGCTATTTGGAACTTTTGTTATCTTTTCGGCTTTAACCGACGCGTCTTTATCGAATTTACCGACTATCATTACAACGCTCTTTTTACCGTCTTTTAAATCAGATTTTAAAAGTTCTATTGTTTTGAAATATTCTGCGTTTATTGAAGCGTCGAATTTGGGGCAACTATAGTCAAAATCGTCCCAAACGCCGTAATATCCGTCTTTTTCGGGGATTTCGGGAATTTCTTTTTCGGAAATAGGCTCTTTATAATCGAAGTTGATTTTCTTTATTTCTCTGCCGTCGGCAACATATGTCAAAGTGAATGTTACTTCTTCGCCGAACTGTTTTTCGGAAAATTCTTCAAGATTTTTAAAGTCTGTTTTTTCTGCAACGCCTTTATAGTCTATTCCGTCAATTCCGCCGTAAGGAGAATCGACATAATAGCAGTTTTTAACCGAATTATTTTTATCTCTTCCCGAAACCGAGCCTGTAAACTCGTTTCCTTCCTTGATATCAGAAATTACAAAGCAGTTTTCAACGACATTTCCTTCGCCTGTTACACCGCCGGTGTAGTTATTTCCCAAAATACTGCACTTTGACAAAGAATTTTTGATAAATGCAGAAGAATATCCGGCAATTCCGCCGACATAATCTCCGCTTTCTGACGAAACGGCACCGCTTCCTTTACAGGAAACAACGCTTCCCAAATCCATTTTACCGGTAATTCCGCCTGTATAATCATTTTTACCCGAAACTGTTCCGTAGTTTTCGCAGGAAAGCAAAACCGCCTTTGTTTTATAGGTAAATTTCAAGTTTTCGGCTCCGCTTTTTGTCACATCGTCTTCAGGGTCAAAGTCATATTCTATCGCCATTGAACCTGTTATACCGCCGGTATTTACATCGCCGTTTATTTTACCGTAGTTACGGCATTTTTCTGTTTTGCCGTCGGGGGAGTTATAATTTTCGGAATCGTCCACAAAAATATTATCTCCGAGTTTTGAAGCATTTTCATAAGAATTTCCCAGTGCTGCCGAAAGGTCGGAAAGTCTCATTCCTACCTCATAAAGGCTATCGGAAATTTCATTTTTTTCGCTTTTTATACCGTCTCTTAATTGGTTAAAGTCGCCGTTTAGACCCGATATATCATCAAAGAGGCTGCTGACTTTATCGGAAAATGCGTCGCTTATTTCAGGGGCGGAAAGTTTTTTATCGCCCTTTAATTTATCAACCGCAGAAGACAGAGAGTCTGCCGACTGTCTTGCGTAATCCATTGCGGATTTAAAGTCGCTCAAAGCATCCGAAAGGGTTTGGAATGTTCCCTTATTTCCCAGGACTGCAGAAAGTTTTCCGAGGCTCTTATCCATATATCTGAAGCCTTTGGTTATGTTTTTAAAGCCGCTTGAAACCAATGTTAAAGACGACCTTAAATTATTTATATCAAATCCGTCCGACAGGACTTTAAGACCGTCTGCGATAAGAGAAAGTCCGCTTTTTAAATCATCTATATTAGTTATTAAATCCGAAAGGCCTTTGGGGGTATACTGGGGTTTTCCTGCTTTTTCGAGATTTTTAAAGCCGTCGTTAAGCAAAGAAAGAGCCGTTCCCAAATCGGAAATATTTTTCTTTAAGATATTTACGCCCTCTAAAGTTTCCTGTGCACCGTCCGCCACCGAAGTCTTTTTAGAGAGTGCGTTTTTAAGCGTATTTATACCCTCTTTTATTTTTGAAACGCCTGTATCGAAATTAGGATTTTTAAGTTTATCGCCTGCCTCTTCAAAGCAGTTTCCGGCTTTTTCAAAGTAGTAAAATGCCTCCGAACCTTTTGAGGCTGCGTCTTTTAGTCCGTCTGCAATATTTTCCATTGAGTTTGAGAACTTTTCGAGGTCGTCAAAACCGTCTGAAAAGCCTTTTGACATTTTTTCAAGATTTTTTATTGCTGCATCGGAATTATCGAGTGCAGAATACATTCTGTCCGACAGTTCATTTATTGTTTTTGTCATATCCTTGCCGTACTTTTGGGCATCGTCCGAGATATCACGGCTTTTATCCGTAATACTGTTTGTTCTTTCGGATATTTTATCAAGTGCGTCGGAAATTTCCTTACTGTCACGGTTTTTGGTTAAAACATCGGTTATTCCGTTCAGGGCATTTTTAATAGCCTCGACATAATCGTCGCCGTACTCCAAAATTACGAAAGGTTCGCTCTGACCCGCGATACCGCCGACATCTTTTCTGCCGTAAATAATTCCGTAATTGGCACAGTCTGAGATATAACCTGCCTGACGGCCGGCAATTCCGCCTGTATTATAGCCTATATGTTCATAACCTATTTTAGAGTAATTTACGCAAGACAGAATAATGCCCTTGGAGTAGCCGGCAATTCCGCCTGTATCTGTACTTACATTTAAAAGTTCTGTTTTTTCAAAATCTTCTTCTTTCAAATCGGTCCTGATAGTATCGGCGGCATTATTATCCCTTATCTCGGGAGTTATATTTACCGCTCCCTTATTTGAGCAATTTACTATACTCCCCATATTATGGCCGGCAATTCCGCCCGTAAAATTAAGTCCTTTTACTGTGCCTTCGGAAGTTGAATCCTCAATTTTGCCGGTTTTAGTGTTTGCACCCGTTATTCCGCCGGTATATTTTTGACCCGAAACGGTGCCTTTGAATGTGCAGTTTTTGATTCTGCCCATATTTTGGCCGGCAATTCCGCCGACATACTCCCTTGTGCCGCCGGGGGTAACGCTGCCTTCAAAATTTGTATCGTTTACTGTTCCTTTTTCTCCTATATATCTGAAAAATCCGCAGTAAGACATATCCTTTTCGATTTTATAACCCGTTATTTTATGGCCGTTTCCGTTAAATGTTCCGTTAAAATAAGGGATTGGTGAAAATTTAGTATCCGAAAGGTCGATATCCCTTTTAAGTTCGACAACTATATTTTCAGAATAAGTATCGCTTTTAAATTTATTTGACAGTTTAAGAACATCTTTTGCGTTTGAAAGAGTTATTGTTTTCTGTGCGGCGAAAACAGGGGTAATGGGCAAAAACGCAATCAAAGCCGAAATAAAAATACAAATTACTCTGTTTTTAATCTTCATCTGTTTTATCCCCCTCCCCTTCTTCCAAGAGGTTTTGTTGCCCCGTATCGGTTTGTTCTTTAATATTATTAATATTAACCTGTGCTTTAATATCGCCTCTTACCACACCTTTTATATCGGCGTCTATAATACCGTTTACATAACCTCTGACTCTGCCGTTTAACATATATATTCCCGTTCCCGACGAAATATTTTCGGGGCGTTTTATTGTGAAACTTGTTCTTTCAATTATAAAGTCGCCCAGCATTAAAATTGCGGGAAGAACGCAGAGTACCAGGAATATTGAAATCAAAGTCCCGCGGCAAAGGCACACGCCGATTGACGCAATTATGGGGTTTGTTGAAAGTCTGCCTATCAAAAATCCCGCACTTGCAAGAATACTTCCCGAAGTTAAAATTGTGGGGAATGCAAGTTCTATTGTTTTAACCATTGCGTCTTTTAAAGGCATTTCCTTTTTAAGCTGAACATACCTTTCGGAAATTACTATTGCGTAGTCTATGTTTGCACCCATCTGAATCGAACTTACGATGAGGTAACTTAGGAAATATATATTTGTTCCGCTCATTACGGGTGCTGAGAAGTTTATCCATATACTTCCCTGTATTACAAGTATCAAAAGAAGCGGAATACCTGCACTGTTGAATGTGAAAAACAGGACTATAAGAACGAAAACTATTGAGAGCACGCCTGTTAAAAGATTATCTCTTTTAAAAGATTCTGCCAAATCGTAATCGCTTGTTGAGTTTCCTGCCATATAATTTTCTTTATAGTATTTTGTGAGTGTATCCTGAAGTTTTTCCATAAAAGCAAATGTTTCTTTGCCCTCTTCGGGAAGATTCATATAAATCAGTATTCTGGAATACTTTTCGGATTTCAACTGGTCTTTTGCAACAGAAAGTTGACTGTTTAAATCGTCAAGCGAATCTGAAAGTTCATCATCAAGTTTAACTATACCTTCTGTTTTCATATCATACACATAAGAGAAAATATCAATAAGCGGAATTTTATAGTCTTCAAGGCTTCCTATTACCTTACCGTAATCGCTTTCTTCAACGGCGTAAAGGGAATAAAGAAGTTTTGCCTGTTCTATTTCAATTCCGGCAAGTTCGGAAAACTGTCTGGGAGTTACGCTGTCGCCGAGGCAGTAACCGTCTTTTGCCTCGATATTTGCAATACCCATAACGGATTTGACTTCGGGCATATTTTCAAGTTCTCTTATTAATTTCTTTTCCTTATCATAATTGCCCGAGGGCACCATAACAGCCGTAGGGTTTGATTCGCCGAACTCGGCGTTTATTGTCTCTGTGGCAATTGTGCTTTCGTTTTTCTTTGAAGTTTCAAGCGTTGTTGTTCCGTATGCGTAATTGCACTTTGAAGAAACAAAGTATGCTGCAATCAAAATTACAATAAATATCGGCGGAACGATTTTTTTGCATTTATTTGCAAGTTTACCCAAAAATGAAACTTTGGGAACGAAACTTTTATGATGGGTTTTATCTATATATTTACCGAGGAAAATAAGAACGCAGGGCATCAGAGTAAACACCGAAACAAGGCTTAATATAATTGCCTTAATAAGAACAAGACCCATATCAAAACCTATTTTAAACTGCATAAACATAAGTGCCGCAAGACCCGAAACAGTTGTAAGCGAACTTGCGGAAATAGAAGGAATTGATTTTGCGAGGGCTTTTATTACGGCATTTTCAACATCATTTTCGGCACGCTCTTCATTATACCTATGAATAAGCATTATTGCATAGTCAATCGAAAGTGCCAACTGCAAAACAACCGTTACGGAATTAGAAACGAACGAAATTTCTCCGCAAAGGTAGTTTGTTCCTTTATTTAATATTGCAGCCGCGATAAATGTGATTAAAAGTGCCGGAACTTCCATATATGCACCCGATGTTAAAGTGAGCACCAAGAGAATTATAACTGCCGCAACCACCAAAACGGTGTTCATCTCATTATCAAGTTCTTTTGAAGTATCCTCATAACTGCGGTCTATATAATAATCATACCCCGACACTGCTTTTTCAACTTCGTCAAGGTTTTTTTCTGTCTTTTCGGGTTCATCGTCTGTCGTATTTACAGATACATCAAAAAGAGCCGCAGCGTCCTTATAATGGTCTTCGGTATCGTCAAATGTGACATTGTTAACACAAGGCACTTCCTTTAATTTTTCTTCAATCTCCTCTGCCTCATCATAATTTATATTCATCACCATAATTCTTGCCGATGAGTATGTCTTGAAATTTTCCATAACCGACAGACTTGTTTTGGTTTTTGAATTATCGGGCAAGTATTCTGTTATATCATTACATACTTTTACCCAATTTGACGAAACAAGCGAGAATATAAAAAGTGCTATATGTAAAAATATAAAAAGATTTCTTTTCTCAACAATAAAAGCCGCCATTTTTTCCATAAACGGCACTTTATTCTCTTGCTCCTCTTTCAAAAAATGACCTCCTTTACCCAAATAACCGACATGTGTATATTTTACTTGACAAATGTTTTTTTATATTATAAAATGAGTATATGAAAAATACAACATACAAAAATAAATATGTGTCAAGTAACAGACAATTATTCTATTTTTGTATGGAAAAGAGTTGTTTTTTATGAAAGAAGATTTAAGGGTTAAGAGAACTTACAAACTTTTATCGGAGTCTTTGATGGACCTTATGAAAGAAAAGCCGTTTGAAAAAATAAGCGTTGTTGACATCTGCGACCGTGCTATGATTCACCGTGCAACATTTTATGCACATTTTACGGACAAGTATGACTTATTACGCTATATTTTGAAACCGCTTCAGGACCCGTTTGACAAATCCTGCGTCACATCAAACACCAAAGAGGGGTACAAGGACTATTATATGTCGGTTGCAGAAAGCATTACCGATATGGTGTTTGGAAAAAAAGATGTGATGAAAGCCGTGCTTAAGAAAAATCAGGAAGACTCTTTTATAACGCAGCTTAAGTCCGCCCTTTCTGAAAACATTGAAAAGAAACTTAAAAAGTGTCAGGAAAACGGTGTGGAAATGCCGGTTCCGCCAAACTTTGCCGCCAAATTCTATGCCGGGGCCTGCATAAGTCTTATAGAATGTTGGCTTGAGGACCCTGAGGGGGTTACAAAGGAGAGACTTTTAAGGTATTTGGACACCCTAATCATGACTGCCTGAGGGCGGCTTGTAAATTATGCTCCTGACCGTTTAATGGCAAGGCTTAATTGTAAAATAAACTATATGTAAAACACCGCTTAACTTAAGCGGTGTTTTTTGATATAATGCCATTAAACTCTGTCCAAATCTCACCTCTCAGCGTACCACAGTACGCTTTCGGGTTCCCCAAAGCCAAGGGCTTTGGTTCGATTTGAACAGTCAGAACCAAATTTCCTTCGCCTTTGCGGCTCGTTAATTGAAGCCTGAACACTTTGCAAAGGTTATTTAAAAGATTGAGCAAGGTATAAGTTAAGAAAAATAATATAACTAATTATTTAAAGTAGTAATCCGCAGTTCTGCGGATTACTTTTATATTATTTGCAAAGTTACGAACAAACTTCACCTCTCGAGCGTCGGAACAAGCGTACGCCGTACCGCCGCACTTTAAAAAGCACGGCTCAAATGCTCCGCTGTTCCTCCTTTTTCCCAAAAGTCAATTGACTTTTGGGAGACCCTGTAGGAGTACGCTTTCGGGTACCCCCTACGGGTTCAGTTTGTCCGTTCAGACTCCAATTCACTTCGCCTTTCGGCTCGGATTGGCTTTGGCTCGATTTGGTTTGCACTGCAGTTTGGCAGAAATAGGTCATCACCGCAGTTCGGCAGAAAGCGGGTTCGCACAGACAGAGGCTTAGGAAATTTGGTTCTGATTAAACAAACTGAACCCGAAGGTGTACTGGTGGTACATCGAGCGGTGAAGTTTGTTTAAAG
>CAKSDT010000087.1 GCA_934446135.1 uncultured Clostridia bacterium | reverse complement strand
GGAATGTTAAGTTTATGTGCTTCTGCAATTGCAATTTTTTCCTTTTTAGGATCTACAACAAACATACAAGCAGGAATGTCTTTCATTTCTTTAATACCGCCAAGGTATTTTTCAAGTTTTTCGCCTTCTGCTTTAAGATTTGTAACTTCTTTCTTAGGAAGTAAATCAAAAACTCCGTCTTCTTCCATTTTCTTTAACTGATTAAGTCTGTCAATTCTTTTTTTGATTGTACCGAAGTTTGTAAGCATACCGCCGAGCCATCTTGCATTAACATAATACATTCCAACTCTTTCAGCCTCTTCTTTAATTGATTCCTGAGCCTGTTTCTTAGTACCTACAAATAAAACTTCGCCGCCGTCTGCTGCGATATCTCTTACAAAAGCATACGCTTCTTCAACTTTCTTTGCTGTCTTCTGTAAGTCGATAATATAGATACCGTTTCTTTCTGCAAAGATATACTCTGCCATTTTAGGGTTCCATCTTCTTGTCTGATGACCGAAGTGAACGCCTGCTTCTAACAATTGTTTCATTGAAATAACTGCCATTTTACTGCACCTCCGTGGTTTTTCCTCCGCTTTGATTTTGTTTTTTGACCGATATCTTAAAGACACCACAGGGTCAAACCAAAGCGTGCGTATTTTAATCGCCATAATAGTATACTACATTTAGTTAAAAATTTCAAGTATTTTTTCAATTTTTTGAACATAATTTTACAATCCCGCCTACGGGAACTTCTATTTCTGAAATTCCTTCGAACTTTTTATCAAATCCTTTTAAAAGATTTCCCATACAGTTGTAAACATTAACCTCATATTCTCCTAAAATATCAACAATAACTCTCTCACCCATACATCCGTTCAATATGTATATTGTTTTCTTTTGTGTAGGTTTAACCGCTTTATCTTTTTCATAAACGGAAACTATACATTCCTTATCGGAATCCGACTTTGCCCATGTATAAAGTTTTTCAGCCTCATAAGGAATAAGTTTTCCATTTAGAAGTGTTTCTTTATGGTCTTCCATAAAATTAAACCAAAACTTGGACATTTTTTTCATATCATCATTATTTCCGTTTTCTTCTACAATGCCGTTTTTAAGATAAACAAGTTTTTTGCATTCCGAAAGACACCACGAATAACAGTTCTTATCATTTCCGTCAAATAATGAAAGAACGGGACTGTTAACTGAAATCATAGAATATCCGTAAGCCGACCAGTCCGGGCAGATTGTCCTGTTATATTTATTCCCCGGCATCCACTGATACATAATTCCGGTCATGGGAATCTGCCATGCAACCTCGAAAAAATCATTGTTTTCTCTGTTTTCATCCGTCCATTCAAAGCAGAATTCGTATACAAAAATGCCATCATTTTTTTTTACATTTTTTATATCGGCTTTAATACCGTCATGCCTGTAATTTTAAATCCTTTTATAATTTTTTCCATCATATTTTTCTCCACGAAATAGAATATCACAAAAACTTTCCAAAAACAAGTTAAATGTTGATTTTTATTGAAATTTGTGCTATCATTCCGTTAAAGAAACTTTTAATGAAAGGAACGGATTTTCTTGAGCCAAACTGCAGTTATCGGTATAAATTCAAAGTATTCTCACTCCTGCCTTGCAGTCAGATATTTCAGAGAATATGCAAAATGCGATATATTTGAATTTACAATAAATGACAGTATAACAGATGTATTCTCAAGGATATCATCTCTTCCTCACGAAAAATTGTGTTTTTCCTGTTACATTTGGAATATTGAATTTGTGTTAAAACTTATTTCAATGTTAAAAGCAGTCTTTCCCGAAAAGTCAATATTCTTAGGAGGCCCCGAAGCAGGCTACAATTATGAAACTCTTATTAAAAACGAAAACATAACCGGAATTTTATACGGCGAGGGCGAAGAAACAGTCAAAATGCTTAATGAGAATGTTCCCTTTTATTTAATTCCAAATCTGATATACAAAAATGACGGGAAACCCGTTCGTAATGAATTTAAAAAGTTTGACCTGGAAAAGGCAGTTTTCCCTTATACCGAGCAGGATATAAAGGAACTCGAAAACAAAATTATTTATTTTGAGTCTTCCAGAGGATGTATGTATAATTGTTCTTATTGTCTTTCATCCTCCGAAGGAAAAACAAGATATTTTCCTATGGATTATGTAAAAAAGGGACTTGACTTTTTTATTAACAACCGGGTTCCGCTCGTCAAGTTTGTTGACAGAACATTTAACGATTTAAGCGGAAGATGTGTGGAAATTGCAAAGTATATTCTGGAAAACAATATTTCAACAAAATTCCATTTTGAGATTTCTCCTCTGACTATTACTGATGAGTTTTTGGAGATCTGTGAAAAAATGGGTGAAAATCTTCAGTTTGAACTCGGCATACAAACTACAAATCCAAAAACGATGAAAGCAATAAACCGTGTTTACGATACTGAAAAGGTAAAAAGTACAATTGCTAAAATACCAAAAAATATTCATATACATTTAGACCTTATTGCAGGTCTTCCGTATGAAACAACAGAAAGTTTCCTTTCAGGTATAGATTACGTGTATAAAATGAAACCTGATATGCTTCAACTCGGATTTTTAAAACTTCTTCACAATACAAGCCTGAAAAAGGACGCCGAAAAGTATGGAATCATAACAGAAAACTTTCCTCCTTATGAAACAATTGCAACCAAATTTATATCTTATGCCGATATGATAAAACTCAAAAATACAGAAAAGGCAATTGACAGGATTTATAACAGCGGAAACTTTAAGGAAACGCTTAATGTCTTAGAAAGCGAAAGACCGTCAAAACTCTTTATGTTTGTAGGTGAAAAACTTGCAGAAAAGGAAAAGGAAGGTCCGGTTTCGAGAAACGGACTTTACGAGTTTATGTTTAACATTTTCGGCAGCAAAATCAAATTTGCACTTGCAAAGGATTTTATCAACGCAAACAAAAAATCCGTATTCCCGGAATTCTTAAATGAAGAAATTCCTGATTTAAAAGATCGGCAAAAAGAACTTTTTAAAAATCCTCTTTACAAAAACAAAAAAGTAAAACTTATGAAATCGTGCGGAAAATATTTTATAATCACAGATGACGATATTAAGATAGTTTAAGGATATAAAAAATATGGATATTGCAAAAATTGACCCGAATATGGCGGTAAAATCAACAGTTAAAGATGATGCCGTTATGCTAGACCCAAGAAACTTTGAGGAATTTGACTTCTACGGACTTTACAATCCAAGGGAAAACACGGAGCATTACAGAAGAATTCCGGAAACCGAAGAACTCAAAAACGCAACCAAATGCACCGGTCTTTTGAATTATTGTCCTGCCGGCGGAAGAATAAGGTTTTCAACGGATTCCGAATACATATGAGTTAGTGTGGAGGTCGATGGGGCCGGCACAGTTATAAATAACTCAAAAATAGGCAGGATGGGGCTTGATTTGTATATTGATACCGAAAGAGGTTCATCATTTGCAGGAATATTTAAGCCCGCAGCAGAAACAAACACACTTGTAGAAAACATTATCGATTTGTCCGATATTAAGCACTCTGTTTTCAGAAAAGAAAAAGGCAAAATGTATTTTTACACAATAGGGCTTCCTACCTTAGAAGCAACAAAATCAATAAAAATCATTTTGCAAAAAGATTCCAAACTGGGGCACGGAATTAAATACAGAAACCAAAAGCCGATTGTTTACTATGGCTCTTCAATCACACAGGGAATTGCATCACCAAAACCCGGCAGAACGTATCAGGCAATTATTTCAAGAAGACTAAACAGTGATTATATAAATTTGGGATTTTCGGGAAATGCAAAAGGTGAAAAAGAAATGATGGAAAATATTGCTTTTCTTGATATGGAAGCCTTCGTTTATGATTATGACCACAATGCACCTGATGTTGAACACCTTGAAAAAACTCATAAAAGAGGATATGAAATTGTAAGGGAAAAGCACCCTGGTATTCCCATAATAATGATTTCAAAACCCGATTTCAGGACAAGCATTATAAGTAGTTCATACAACAATGAAAAAAGTAGAGATGTTATATATAAAACATATATTGATGCCTTAAACTCAGGCGATAAAAATGTATATTTTATGGATGGTGCCGAGTTTTTCAACTTTGATGAAGGTGACCTTGCAACATCTGACCTTTGCCATCCAAACGCTTTGGGATTTTATGTTATGGCTGAAAAAATCGGAAATTTGCTTAAGAAAGTTCTTTTATTTTAAAATAAACTAAGGAGAAGGATTATGTCGTCAACTTATAAATACTCATACGGATTAAAAAAAGGCATACCCATAGCCTTAGGATACCTTTCAGTTTCATTCGGGTTTGGCATAACCGCAGTTTCAAAAGGAATACCGGGACTTGGAGCGGTCCTGATTTCAATGACAAACTTAACTTCGGCAGGCCAACTTGCCGGTGTTTCAATTATTGCTGCAATGGGAACTTTGACCGAAATGGTTTTAACCCAACTTATCATTAATATAAGGTACTGCCTTATGGCTCTTGCACTCACTCAAAAACTTGACAAAAGCTTTACAACTCCAAAAAGGCTTTTGTTGTCTTTTGGGATTACGGACGAAGTTTTTGCGGTTGCAATTACAGAACAAAATAATTTGTCCGCAAAATATATGGCAGGACTTATAACTCTTCCTTATATTGGCTGGAGCCTTGGTACATTTTTGGGAGCATATGCCGGAAACATTTTGCCGCAAAGTATTTGTGCAGCACTCGGAATTGCAATATACAGCATGTTCGTTGCAATAATAATTCCGCCGTCAAAACAACATAAAGGTGTGCTGTTCACCGTCTTAATTTCAACAGTGATCAGCATAATTTTTTACTATGTGCCGATTTTCAAAAATCTTTCGCAAGGTTTTGCAATAATAATTTGTGCCGTCTTTTCAGCAGGACTTATGGCATACTTAAAACCTATAAAGGAGGAGTCAGAAAATGAATAAAAGTTTTCTCCTTTACCTTGCGGCAATGGCAGGCGTTACATATCTTATAAGAATGATACCTTTCACCCTTGTCCGCAAAAAAATAACATCTGTGTATATAAAAAGTTTTCTTAACTATGTTCCGTATGCCGTTTTAGGTGCTATGACATTTCCATATATACTTTATTCTACGGGAGATTTCAAAACATCCCTGGCAGGAACAATAGCGGCATTTATCGCCGCTTACCTTAACAGACCGTTGATAGAAGTTGCCGGCATATCTTGTCTGGTCGCTTTTATAGCAGGTCTCGCAGTATAAACTAAACACCCCCGAAAACCCTCAAAATTGAGTCTTTCGGGGGATCTTTCTATCTGTTCTAAACTGATTATAACAATATTTTATGCCGCCGCATTCATATTTATTGTTTCAATAACCTTGCGTATCTTTGCCCATACCGATAAGTCGCTGAACACCTCTACAACACTGCCTTTATCTGTAAAAGGTGCGTCCTGCAAAACAGATAAATCTTTCATCATACCATTTTGAACAATATATTCAACAATCTGATTGACAAAATATATCTGTCTGCTGTCCAAATTTGTATTGCTTAAAAATTCTGAAAACGCCTCTTTTGCGGCATTCATATCAAGTCCGACAATTTCACGGACGAATTCGCCGAGAGGTTTTTCTCCGTATTCAGCAATATATTCGTCTTTTGTGCCGACCTCATTCCATAAAATTTTTTCAAGTTCTGCTATATCCTCTTGAACAAGCGGAACATTTCCTTTAAGCTTTGCAATTACGCTGTCATCCTGATGCTGTCTTACATAATATTCCGCTTTTGCTCTGTAATTTTTAAGGTCATCGCTTTCAAGTTCAGATTCTTTCCACTCGGTTGAAAGAATATCATCACCGAAATTGGTGTCATATCTCAAAACATTTTGCGGAATATACTTTATCAAATTACGAAGTGATTCACGAATATATTCAAAATCATTTACTCCGCAATTATCAAGATAATCCGTATGCAAAATTTTATTGATAAGTTCAGACTTTGCTGATATCTCCGGGATATTGGCAACACTTGCAATACCACTTACTTTTTTGAACAAATCGCTTCTGTGCCTTGCATAACCTTTCCCTGCAAGATATGCAAGTTCAATGCCGTACATAAGTGCATCAAAACGCACAGCACTTGCCTCGTCTTCATCCGGAATTATAAGGGGTGCAAGTTCCTCTTTGATAATAAGCGTGTCTTCATATGTAAGCGATACATAATTTTCTTCACTTGCATATAATTCAACATACTTTAAATGTTGCTTTACCGCAAAATTGTCTTTGTTGAGTTCTCGAACCTTTGCTACCATTTCAGAAACCAAACTTTTTCTAAAGGCAATCAAATCTTCGGTCTGATAAGCAATATCTTGAAGTTTAAAGATAATTTGCGATTTCAGGGTAAATATTGCTCACTGAAGTGCCATCTGATTTGCAGTAGGCTTTCCTTGATTCATTCTGAAAAACTCAAAGTTTCCACAAAAATCAAAAATGTAAAATTTATTTTTATCTTCTCCGTCTAAAAGTCTGGGGCAAAGACGAGTGCCACGCCCTATCATCTGCCAAAACTTTGCCTTGCTCATAACTTTCTTGAAGAACACAAGGTTTAAAACTTCCGGCACATCAATACCGGTGTCCAGCATATCCACGGAAATTGCAATCTGCGGAAGCTTCTTAGGGTCGGAAAATTCATCAATCAAACTCTGTGCATAGTTGATCTTGTTGTCAATCACCTTTGCAAACCCACTTAGATGTGGGTATTCAGAATTGAAAACCTCAAGTATTTTTTCGGCATGAAGGTGATTTTTTGCAAATATTATGGTCTTACCAATTTTTTCACCGTATTCAATTTTAATGCCGTCTGTCATAAGAATATTTAAAACCTGACGAATTGTATCACGGTTAAAAATCCATTCATTCAAAGCAGAGGAACTAATTCTTTCAGGAATTTCTCCGTCTTCGTCCTCGAATAGATTTTCATATTCTTCTTTTTCCTCTTGGGTTAGTTCTTCATAGGTAATGCCCTGCTCAATGAATTTAAGCTTTGATTCTACCGACATATAGTCAACCAAATATCCGTCCTTAACCACTTGGCTGAGTTCATATCCATAGGTAGGTACACCGCTTTCAAGTTCAAAAATCTCATAAGTATTCTTGTCAATTTCGTCTTTCGGCGTAGCAGTAAGACCAACGAGCGGTGCGTCAAAATAGTTAAATATATCCTTGTATTTATTGTAAATCGAACGGTGCGCCTCATCGCAGATTAAAAGATCGAAATGACCGCTTGTGAAAAGCTTGCCTTCATCGTCTTTTACTTCGTCTATTGAGTTATACATAGTCTGATAAGTTGAGAACACGCAATGTGCCGCAAAATTATCTTTTTCTTCACACAGGTTTGTAACCGATAAATCGGGAAGCAAATTTACAAATGCACGTTTTGCCTGAGTAACAAGCGAGGTTCTGTCAG
>CAKSDT010000086.1 GCA_934446135.1 uncultured Clostridia bacterium | reverse complement strand
TCTTTGAATAGTTCTTTATAACTTTCTGCAACTTCAACCGTTTTATCCTCCGATTTCCCGTCGAGAATTGTGTACTCAATATTACTGTAAGACTGATTAAGAACACTTTCGATCGTTTTAGCAATAGTTTTTTCGCTGTTATAAGCAACAGTAATCAAACTAACAAGCGGTCCAACCATAAAAGGCACCTCCACACTATAGAAACAGGTTATAAAATATAATTCATCATTTAACTGTTAATATTAAATTACACAAAATAAAATGCTTATCAATTACCCTTAATTATATCAAAGCGGTGTATCTTTGTCAATACAAAAAAGGACACTGCAACTATAAGGCAATATCCCTTTTGAGTTAAATCAGATTAAAAAATCACACTTCCATACTCCAACGCCTGAATCCGCAAAGACATCATTTAAACGGTCTTCTATCATTTTAACAGTAACCCCTTTTTTCATAAGCACCTGTAAAAATCCGCCTCCGCCGGCACCGCAAATCATTTTGCCGTCTATAAGATCTTCAAGGGAAACAAATATTTGATCAATACAAGTATTTGTGCATCCCGAATCAAGTTTTCTTGCGAGATCCCACTGTTCATTTAAAAGTTCGGCAAATCTGTCAATTTTGCCGCGTTCGAGTTCAAAACGCATCAGAACCGCGATTTGTTGTATGCGATACAAAACTCTAAGCGATTCGGAATTTGAGCCAATATAGCGACCCACAACCTCACGCAAAAGATTCCTAGCAAGTCTTCGTTGTCCTGTATAAACAAGCACAAACCTATCATTCAATTCTTTCAAAACATCTTCTCTTATATTAACCGGTGTGCATAAAATGCGTTGTTCAAGTCCGGGTGCAGCAGTTGCCATTTTAATTCCTTTTGCAATCCCGCCAACCTGGTCTTGCCATCCGCCTCCAGTAGACATAATTTGTTCCATACACAAAACACCGTTATAAAGTTTGTCATCATCTGCATCTATTCCTACAAATTCATAGAGTGCTTTTATACAGGCTCCGGCCAAAATTGACGAAGTTCCGAGTCCACTGCCCTTTGGAATATTTATTACACGGGTGTTCATATAAAGTCCACTGCCAAGGTTGTCTATTATTGTTTCAAATGGTATGTCCCCCTTATACGGAATTATTCCGCAAACTATGAGTGCTGCTTTATGCAGGGCAAACGGATCACCGGGATCTCCGCAAGACTGAAGTTTCTTCGTGTCTGTAAACTCACCGTAACTTCCGATATCCGTTGATGCAAAAACAATTTTCTTCTCCTTTAATTTTTTAACGGTTACTTCTATCGGAAGTTGTCCGTTTAATGATATTGCAGCGTTTAAGACCGTTCCTCCGTGTTCCATACAATACGGCGGCGTATCACTCCAGGCTCCGCCCCAATTTACACGAACAGGAAGTTTTGCAACCACTTCATCTTTTTTTATGCAAACGTTTGGATCGTATTTTGTGTTTTTAACAGCAGTATTCAAGATGGCAGCACATATTGTTTCAAAACATCTACCTGACAGATTTTCTTTGTCAATCAATTTCGATGTATAGTAATATATTCTGATTTTTTGCGAAAATTCTTCAAGATTATTTAAATCAAGTTTATCAGCCCGTTTTAGCAAATAGCGTTCAACCCTCTTCGAAATTCCATAAGGAAATTTCTTAATAACATCATCGGCAGGCACTAATCCGTCAACTGATTCAATTATTGTTTCAGCGATAATCTTGTCATTAAGTTTATCCTCCCATGGGAGAATTGAGGTGACATCTGCTGCATTAAAACTATCCTTAAGCGACATCAAATCACCTGTTTTATCCTTATTCAGAGAAGCATAGACAGCCTCCTTCATAGTAGGGCAAACTTTAAACAAAGGTTTTTCCCACAATGGCATATCTAAAGGTTCACCAATCCAAATATTCTCTTTCGGATTATCGTTTACCCCGTAAATTCTGCAAACATAATGAGTATCATCGATTTTTAATCCGTGAACAACAACTCCGCCCGGAATTTTCACATCTTTAAGAGTTACACCGCTTATTACACAGTTATCACCGATAATTGTGTTTCTTCTTATGTCGCTGTTTTCAATATAACAACCCTTACCAACAGTTGTCCTCTTGCTTATGTAACTGTTATAAACCGCAATGTCATTGCCATGATAATTACTGTTTACAACCTTTGACCATCCCAAAAACTTATAATCAACAATATAGGTTGTAACAAGTTTCAAAAGTTCTTTAGTTGTACCGAAATGCAAAAATGCAGCCGGAGAAAACCTAATAAGTTTCATTGAATACTTATTTAATACATTCCAAATCAATTTCCTCGCTTCATCAAGTTCAGGACTAAAATCCCCCTCAGGAATCTCTTTATAAAATTCTTCCAAGGTTGAATCTTCTGCCAAGGGATATAAAAAGTCAGCATAAAATGAAAGTCTGACATGCTCATTTACAAGTTTATTAAATTTTTCATCAGTATTCACCAAATTGTAAAGCGAATTAACCATTTTGCCCGAAAGTATTACCGCACCGGTATCGATATCAACATTATCATTTTTATCAACCGCACCGTATTTTTTAAGCACTTCGACCGATTGTTTCTGAAGGCAACGCTTTACATTTCCGTCATCATTTCCCAGGAATACCCCATGATTTTTACCGGTTTCAACATTTTCTTTTATAGAAAGTGCAGCAGCACCTTCACCATAAAAATCTATTTGCAGTGAATTAAACAAAAGGAGAACATCACCTGAGCAAACCAAAAGCCCGGAAGAAATTCTTGACGGAACTCCCGACATACCAATTATAAATTCATCAAAAAGCGTGGAATTTCTTCCATTAGGTAATTTTCTTGGTACAGGAGAAAAAATCTTGCCGCATGCAGAATACTGAGGTACTCTTTTTGAATCTCCGCCGGAATGGATACAAAGTATTCTGAGTTTCGATAAATCATCAGTTCCCTCTTGTTCGGCAATATACTTCAAAACAGAAAGCGTAGCACCTCCCGATCCGCAGCGTTTGCCGTCCGGGTCAGGCAGAGCAATATAATTCGTACGCTGAGGGAGAACACCCTTTCTCAGACGATGTGCTATTTGTGCATTATACGCATTCGCCTGTGTTTCATTTGATGCGGTCAGCACAACATAATCCCAGTTGACGGTGTTTCCGTTTAAGGCGGACATATAAGTCTCATAACTGTCAAAATAAGATTGTCTCAAAAATAAAGTTTTATATTTATTTTGAAGCATAAAATTTCCCCTTTTGGATCACTAAGTTTAAACACTACAAATTCAGTATAACATAGTAAAACTTTGTTGTCAAACAAAAATAACCCTCACATAAAAATGCAAGGGTTATTCATATTTACGCTCTGTTTTTTTGCGTAATAAACTTCACGGCAAAGCCTACAATCAACCCGACTGCAAGCGGAATAATCCAGCCGATTCCTAAATTATAGAGCGGTATCCATTTACCGGCCATTTCTACAATAAATGTTGTCCCCGGTATCCCCCCCACTCTGAAAAGGTCAAGAATAGCAGCAATCATAGTGAATGATATTGCAGATACATAAACACATCTTGAATGTCCAAAACATCTTCCAAACAAACTCGTAAGTATCAAAGCAATTGAAAGCGGGTATAAGAAGTATAACACCGGTGCCGAAAACGCAATAATTTTGGACAAACCTATATTTGAAACCACAAGTGAAAATACGCTGAAAATGATTGCATATACTTTATAACTGAAAGTTTTAGGGAAAATTTCAACAAAAGTTTCTGAACAAGCAGTTACAAGACCTATTGCAGTTTTCAAACAGCAAAATGTTACTATAAGAGCAATAAGTATAAGTCCAATTTTTCCGAAATAGTGCTCTGCAATAATTGCAAAAGCATCTCCGCCATTAAACGAAGGATCCGTAATACGGTCAGCATACAGTCCAAAACTCTGTGCTCCCACAAGTGCAATAAGGGCATATATAATTGCCATAATTGCCATACTGAAAATTCCTGATTTTACAGTGCTTTTTGCTATTGCCGAAGGTTCTTTTGTACCAAAACCTCTTATTACATTAATAACTATTATACCAAATGCAAGAGATGCAAGAGCATCTAATGTGTCATATCCCTGAAGGAAACCTGCCGAAAAAGCGTTTGACGCATAATCATCGACAGGGACTACATCAGTAAATTTCTGAACAGGATATATAAGTGCAGTTACAGTAAGTATTCCGAGCAATATAAGAAATATAGGATTAAGCCATTTTCCGATAGAATTCATAATATCGGACGGTTTTAGCGAAAAATAGAGAACTGCCGCAAAAAACAATGTCGTAAATATCCACTGATACAAAGATACATTACTGTCCACCATGGGAGAAATTCCCATAGTAAATGATGTTGCCGCACAACGGGGAATTGCAAAGAAAGGCCCGATAGTAAGATACAATGCACAAGTGAAAAAATAACTATAACCTTTTGACACCCTGCCGGACATTTCCATAAGCCCTTCACTTCTCGAAACGCCCATCGCAACCACGCCTAAGAGCGGAATTCCGACTGCTGTTATAAGCATACCAATAAGTGCAGGAATAAGACTACTTCCCGATTTAGCACCTAAAATGATAGGAAAAATTAAATTTCCTGCCCCAAAAAACATTCCAAATAACATCGAAGCAATTAAAGTATATTGCTTTCCGGATAGTTTGTTACCCAAGACTCCAACCCCTAACTTTATTTTTATTACTTGTCTATGATACCACATTTTTACAACAAATTCAAGTAATATTTATGCAAAATAATAAGTTCTTTTGCAGTAGTTGGATTTTAACATTATTCTATCGTTACACCCGAATAGTACTTTTTCAGTATAGCATCATACTTCATGCCCTGCTTTGCATACTCATTTGCACCTCTTTGGCTCATTCCTACACCGTGTCCGTATCCTTTTACTTTAAAAACAAACTTTCCTTCTTTTTTCTCTGCAGCAAATGATGCAGACCTCAAGCCAAACATCGCTCTTATTTCACTTCCGGTAAATTCTCTGTCATCAGTTATAAATTTCTTGACTGCTCCTCCCTCTGTGTATTCATATGATAACTTATCCCCACTCGTTCCGGTCTTTTTTTCATACTCGGTTATAGGCACCTCAACTTCTGTCATATATCCGTCAACTTCCGTATCAACACTGCTATCTACACTTGAAAGATAAGGAAGTTTTTCGCCATTCCAAACCTCGTTGGAATTCTCTGTTTTTCCGGAAGAAATTGCGTGAAAAACTGCAGTTATGGGCTCACCGTCATAGTTCATTATTTTACCCTCGGTTTCGTAAACTGCTTTTTTTAGTTTTTGATTATTTGCACCAAAATTATCTTTCCAATTTGCCTTAGCCGTTTTTTCATCAACATATGCCATGCAATGTTTATAATCATCACAAACATCCGCACCTTTGTGAACATCTATATTGCTTCCTCTTTTTTTTATTGCATAAGTCCTTATTGCAACCGCCTGTGCTTTCAGTGCCTCTATTTCAAAATCAGCCGGCATTTCGCCACGAAGTACATTCAACACATATTCCTCAATATTCATTTCTGTTATTGCATCCGTTTTTGTATTCAAAACTTTAATGTTAAGTTTTACTTTATTGTTGTTTTTTGGCAAAAATGCAAAAAGCATTAATAAAAGTGCCAAAATGCAACACAAAACACTTATTCCTGCATTTTTCATTTATTTTTTCCTTTCAAACAAATTAAAATTCCTCATAACATAAGAGTTGACAACATCCCAAAAAAATAGTATACTGTAAGAAATGAATTTTGTTAATGCAAAAAATGCGAAAAGGTGATCTAATGCATAAAGATTTTTACAACAACAAGTTTACAACCGAACTTTTGGATGAATTTATCGAATTGGTTGAAGAAATGAATGTTATTCCTCAGGAACTCTATAATAAATACAGTGTAAAGAGAGGATTGAGAAATTCCGACGGAACCGGCGTTCTGGTTGGCCTTACCTCGATTGGTGAGGTTCACGGTTATATCATCGAAGACAGTGATAAATATCCTGCCGACGGACGCCTTTATTACAGAGGTATTGAACTTAAGGACATTGTTCACGCATGCACAAAGGAAGGCAGGTTTGGATATGAAGAAGTTTGCTATTTAATACTCTTTGGAAAACTTCCGACACATGAACAACTCGATATGTTTAAAATAATGCTCGTTAAACTCAGGACTTTACCTCCGAACTTTTTTGAGGATATGATTTTAAAAGCACCAAGCCCGAATATTATGAACAAACTTGCCCGTTCTGTTCTTGCACTGTATTCGGAGGATGATAACGCTGATGATATTTCTGTTAAAAATATACTTATTCAATCTATGAGTTTAATAGCAAAATTTCCATTACTTATAGCAAATGCTTATGCTGTAAAAAAACACGCATACGATAATGATAGTCTTGTCATTCACACTCAAAACCCAAATCTTGACATAGCTGAAAATTTTCTCTATATGATAAGACCTACTCATGAATATACCCGTGAAGAGGCCGAAATACTTGACCTTTGTCTTATCATTCATGCAGAACATGGCGGCGGAAATAACTCGACTTTCACCACACATGTTGTTTCATCAACAGGAACAGATACCTATTCAACCATAGCAGCAGCAATCGGTTCTTTGAAAGGTGCAAAGCATGGCGGTGCATCATACACGGTTGCACGAATGTTTGATGATATTAAAGAACATATAAATGATTGGTCTGATGAGACTGAAATTGATGCTTACCTGACAAAAATTATTAACAAGCAGGCATTTGACTGTTCAGGATTAGTATATGGTATGGGACATGCAATTTATACCAATTCCGACCCAAGAGCAGTACTTTTAAAAGAAAAAGCAAAAAAACTTGCCGAATTAAAAGGAAGAACAGAGGAATTTTCACTGTATGAAAAAGTTGAGAAACTCACACCCACGATATTTGCAAGAGAAACAGGAAATCAGAAAGTGCTCTGTGCAAATGTTGACTTTTACTCAGGATTTGTTTACAGTATGCTTGGATTAAGTAATGAATTATATACGCCTTTATTTGCCATGTCAAGGGTTGTAGGCTGGTGTGCACACAGAATAGAGGAAGTTGTATCAGGTGGGAGAATAATAAGACCCGCTTACAAAAGTATATCTAAACCTCAAAAATACATACCTATTTCGGAAAGAAAATAAAAAGTAACAGGCAAAACCGGGAGTTGTAAAAAAGTCTGTAAAAAAGATTCCTTCTATGATAGATCGTAGGGGGGATTTTTTATGGCAAGACGAAGACGAGAAAGAATGAGTGAAAGGAAAAAGAATATCATAGCCGGACTGATCCGGAGTATGACATCAAGAGTGCAGAGGACATTCAATGGGAAGAAAATCTGGATGTCATATCGCCGATGTTCAAATTTTCAGCGGATGTCAGAAAGGTTATGTACACAACCAACGCAATAGAAAGTC
>CAKSDT010000085.1 GCA_934446135.1 uncultured Clostridia bacterium | reverse complement strand
TATTATATCCGTCAAATTTGATTTCATTTATAGTGTTTTCCGAATCAAAATTATTCATTCTGAAGCTATATAAAACTGAATGTCTTTTATATTTCTTTAATATTTCTGTAAAATCATGCTGGCTTGAAACATTATAATACTTGTCTATTCCACTTTTTATCATAATGTCCTTTGTTGTAGACTCAGATTGAGAAGAAAGAATTACAACTTCTTTTACACCTAGAGACTTTAAATCATCAACGCAACTTCTTACATCGGTTTTAACTTCTGATTCGAATTTTATATAGCCTATGTATGCCTTATTTAAAGCAACACATAAAATGGAGTCATCGGATTTTTCACCTGTAAAAATGTTAACTGACATTAAGTCATCAGCGGTTCCTGTAGTAATTTCATAATTACCTGTTACAGTAGTTATAGCACCGTTTTTGCCAAGTTTTGATGATGAAACTATATTATACGCACGAACTTTCGCTTTAACGCACGAATTGAGGGTTTCTGCTATATTGGATGAATTTCTGTGTTGAGAATACGCAGCATATGTTATTAAATCGTCTGCTTTTATTCCATTTGCACAAAAGACCGAAACAATTTTCGGTGACTTTTCAGACAACACTCCTATTGTGGAAAACAGAACAGTTTTAATTTTAAATGTTTTCTCAAGAAACTCTTTCGATGAAATTATAATTCCCAATCTCATTGCCTTGTTAATTATTGAAAGATATGAAATGTTAATTGCATCATAGAAAAGTTCGAAACTTGATGATATAATCATAAGCGGTATACCAAATTTTAGTATATCGAAATTGTTTGTCGCCAGGAAAGTTGATAACATACTGATGAGAAAAACAACGATAACAACCGCAGATAAAATATCCAAAGTTATCATGGTTGCAGTTTGCTTTTTAGTTTGTTTATCGCTATTTTTTAAAATTTCGACAGATCTTCCTAGACTGGATAATTTTACACTTTCGTTAGCAGTTACAATAATATTACCCGTAATCAAAGTAGCACCGGCCAGTACACGGTCGTTCGTGTGTTTGGTTATAATATCGTCATTTCCTGTTATTCTGAAATCATCAACCGTCCCGGAACCGGCAGTAATAACGCCGTCAACCGGAATAAGTTCCCCTGTTCTAATTTCTACAATGTCACCCGGTCCTATTCTTTCACTGTTTACAATCATATCCTCTCGGTTAATGTAACAGTGATATTCGTGTTTTAAAATGTCATTATAAATATTTTCTGTGCCATAAGGTTTTTTAATAATAAATTTAACTATATAGTCAGAAAGCAGATTAAGTATTGCACCACATGTTGCCTGATAATACTCGCCTATGCAAAACAAAAAAATTATTGCGGCAGAAATCATTAAATTGAGATTGAAAATATTTTTGTCTTTTAACTTTTTAAGTCCATTTTTAACTGTCATTGCAAGAGCAACAGCACAAGAAATGACTAAAACAATTATGTTGCCCGGTTTCTCAAAAAAGAAATTAAGCATAAAAAGAAATGTACTGAAAACAAGTGATGACATTGTTAATGATTTTAAATTGACTGTATACTTTTTTGTAAATTTACCCGGGGAAAATGAAAATTTTTTCATAAGTTTTCTCCTTCTAAAAATAAAACAATCCCAAGAGAAGTTTCTCTTGGGACAATGGAGCGGAAGACGAGATTCGAACTCGCGACGTTCACCTTGGCAAGGTGACGCTCTACCACTGAGCCACTCCCGCATACGAATCACTCAACAACAAAATTATATGTTGTAACGTGTTTTTCGTCAAAAAACACAGATTTTTTTGTTTTGCATAAAATGTTTATAGAAATAAAAGAAAGGGATGTTAAAATGGCAATTAAGATATTTATTGATCAGGGTCATAATCCTACCGGTTACCATAACAGCGGTGCAGCCGCTAATGGTCTGTATGAGCAGGATATAACATACAATGTTGGAAAATATCTTTATGATTTGCTGGGAAATGACAGCAGATTTGAAGCAAAACTTTCAAGACCTGATGCTGATACTGTACTTGGATACAATAATAGTTCAAGTTTAAGAGAAAGAGTTGATATGGCTAATGCTTGGGGTGCAGATTATTTTTTAAGCATACATGTTAACTCATCGGAAAATGAAGAAGCAAACGGCACGGAAGTGTATGTTTACAACAATCCGTCTGAAGCATATAATCTTGCAGAACAGATTTTAATGTCTATCGTATCCAATGTAGGTACAAAAAATAACGGAGTGTTTGTGAATAAAACATTTTATGTTTTGAGGAAAACAACCATGCCGTCAGCGTTAATCGAACTTGCGTATATAACAAATTACAACGACTCACTAAAACTTGCCAACGATCAATTTGGGTTTGCTAATGCTATATATACAGGTTTAAAGAATTATTTTGGATTTAACTGAAAATAGAATGCTTTAAGCATTCTATTTAAATTTATTTAATTATATCCCCTACACCGCCGAGAATGTACTTTGGCCTATATGGAAACTTTTCAATATTTTCTTTTGAAGTAACGCCACTTAACACGAGAACAGTGTCCATATTTGACTCAATACCTGCTATTATATCGGTATCCATTCTATCTCCTATAAGAGCGATATCAGAACTGTGGCATCCCATTTTTTTGAGAGCATGCCGTAACATTAAAGGATTTGGTTTGCCTATGAAATAGGCTTTTTTCTCTGTAGCGATTTCAATAGGTGCAATAAGAGAACCGGTTGCAGGCATTATCCCCTGCTCTGTAGGACCTGTAGTGTCGGGATTCGTTCCTATGAGTTTTGCACCTTTATTTACAAGTGCAATTGCTTTTTCGATTTTTTCAAAATTATAAGTTCTCGTTTCGCTTATAACAACATAATCGGGATTAACATCATTCATAAAAATGCCTTTTTCGTATAAAGCATTAATTATTCCCGCTTCGCCGATAACATACGCTGAACAACCGGGATTTTGATGTGCTAAAAACGATGCAGTTGCCAGTGCACTGGTATAAAAATTTTCTTCAGGTACTTCAAGCCCCATTCTTGAAAGTTTGTGTTTTAGTTCAATCGGTGTTCTTTCCGGGCTGTTTGTAAGAAACAGAAATTTTTTGTCATTTTCAAGCAGCCATGTAACAAATTCCTTAACGCCGTCGAGAATTTTATTGCCGTGATATATCACACCGTCCATATCACTTATAAATCCCATTTTATTTTTTAAACTGTCCATAAAATTTCTCCCATTATTCGATATACTTATATGTTACCCTAATTTGGCTAAGTTGTCAATATTTTTAGTTTTAAAAGTGTAAATATTATTGACATTTGCGAGTAAAAATGTTATCATAACATTGTTGCGGGTGTGACGGAATTGGCAGACGTGCAAGATTTAGGTTCTTGTGTCGCAAGGCGTGGGAGTTCAAGTCTCTTCACCCGCACCATTTTTTGTATTAATCTGCTTAATAAGCAGTTAATAACCATGTCATACTAACCGGGAAGGTAGCGGTGTCCTGTACTTGCAATCCGCTGTAGCAAGGGTGAATGCCCGATTGAGGGGTCTTAGTGTGTAGCAGAATTATACTTGAAGTGTTGAGAATTGGGTCTTACGCAATTGCGGTTTGTGAACCTTGTCAGGTGGGGAACCAAGCAGCAATAAGCAAAATTCGCAATGTGCCGTGAGGGTGCCTGATTTGAGTGGATAGTATTCTAATCGTGCATAGTTTGATTTCGATTTCGGGCTGTATGGCTTATTTTAATTAAGGAGAAATAGTAATTTTATGGAGTATCAGGCTTTATACAGACAATTCAGACCTGAAACTTTTGATGATGTTGTAGGTCAGGAACATATTGTAACGGCTTTGTCTAATCAGGTTGAAAGCGGCAAGGTTTCTCACGCATACTTGTTTTGCGGTACAAGAGGAACCGGAAAAACTACAACTGCAAGAATTTTGTCCCGTGCCGTAAATTGTACTGACAGGAACGGTGCTAATCCTTGCAACAAATGTGAGGCATGCAGATCAATATTAGACGGAAGTGCCATAGATGTTGTTGAAATTGATGCTGCTTCCAATACCAGTGTGGATAACATCCGCGAAATCAGAGACGAAATTGCCTACCCCCCTGTTACCCTTAATTATAAAGTTTATATTATTGACGAAGTTCATATGCTTTCTGCGGGTGCTTTTAATGCCCTTTTGAAAACTTTGGAAGAACCGCCGGAACATGTGATTTTCATACTTGCAACTACAGAGTATCATAAAGTTCCTGCAACAATTCTTTCAAGATGTCAGAGATATGACTTCAAAAGAATTGAATCACAAAAAATTTCTGACAGAATTAGGTATGTATGTGAGAAGTCAGGACATACAATTGAAGATGAGGCTGTAAGCACTATTACTTATGCTGCCGATGGTTCTATGAGAGATGCACTTGCAATACTCGATAAGTGTACTTCGCTGGATTCAAATAATATAACATCAGAATTTGTGACAAAATTACTAGGCATAGTTGATGACAATACCATTTTCGATTTGTTCAATGCTATTGCCAATTTTGACATCGCTGAAGTTATAGAGAAAACTGAAAATGCTATTCGTGACGGCAGGGATCCTATTTTATTTACATCTTATCTTATCGAGCATGTAAGATGTTTGCTTGTTGCATCGTTGACAGTTGACTTGTCTGAAACACTGCAAATGTCAAGCGAACGTGCAAAACTTTTTAAAGAACAATCCTATTTGTTTACAACAGATTCGTTGATGAGACTTGCAAATTTACTTAATAACACCTATAAGTTGCAAAAAGAATCCCCTAACCCAAAAGTTGTTCTTGAAATAGGCTTGATTTCGCTGTGTACTAAAAATAACAGTTATTTTAGCACAATACCCGTTTCTAAAACATTCACGCAAAATAATCAGATGCCGAACAAACAGCAACCGGTTAAACCGGTTCAAAAAGAATTTGTAAAAAATAGTGTCGCTGCAGTAAAGTCTGTTGCATCTTCCGTTAATTCTGATGTTGTGTCAAATTGGAGTGATGTGATAAAAGAAGTTGCTGCACAGCATAAAATGCGTTTGTTTGCCGAACTTATGCAATCAAATGTGTCTGTAAACGGTGATAATTTAACAGTTTTTTTACCAAAAAATCATTTATCTAATAAAGAAAGTATTGACAATTCTGAAAATCTTGGTATAATAGTAAGTGCTGTTGAGAAAATTTGTGGTAAGAGATACAATGTTTCCATGGATTTTGGCGATGTTTCAGTTAGCCGTGATAACATACAGTCTGTTGATAGTCTTCAAGGGATGTCAAACGTTGATGCCGATTTTGATGCTCCCCCGCCATCGGATAAAGAAAGGTTATTTAGTGATGCGGCGAATATCTTAAATCTTGCAGATAAATTTCCCGGTATTGTTTCGATAGATGATGAAAGCGAGGATTAATTTTATGGCAAAAGGTAAGTTTAATATGGGCGGCATGGGCGGTGCAAACTTTAATCAAATGATTAAGCAGGCACAAAAATTACAGCAGGATATGCTTAAAGTTCAAGATGATCTTGATAATTTAGAGGTAGAGGCAACTGTCGGCGGCGGAATGGTTACTGTTAAGGCAACGGCAAAAAAAGAAATCACATCTATAAAAATTAACCCTGAGGCGGTTGATCCTGATGATGTTGAAATGCTGGAGGATTTAGTATTGTCCGCAGTGAAAGAGGTACTGAAGAAAGCAGATGAAGTTTCAAATTCTCAACTTTCAAAGGTAACCGGAGGTATGAATATACCGGGCTTAATGTAAAAAAAGTTTAATGTAAAAAACGCTTTTGCGTTTTATATATCGAGGTGTGGCTCAGTTTGGTAGAGTACTTCGTTCGGGACGAAGGGGCCGCAGGTTCAAATCCTGTCACCTCGACCATACCGAGAGTTCTTATAGGATTTGAGATGTTCTATAAACACTCTCGGTTTTTTATTGCCTTTAATCAGTATGCGGATAACTTTTATAGCTCACCGTCCATAATGATTATTTTTTTATTATTCCTTTTTGCAGTATTCAGAATGTCCTGTGTTACGAGTATATTTCGTGAAAGACTGCTTAAAGTAGGTGTTAAAATCGTTTTTACGGATTGATTATGTAAGAGTCCGTACAGAGTTTTACTGCAAGCGGCTAAACTGCTTCGCTGTTCAACTATGAAATCCGAATTTTCATAACCGTTTTTATCCTCAAATTCTTTCATTTTATTTGTCCTGTCATCTACCTGCTCAAAAGTGGCAACACGCATATAAACGGCAGCTTTTATGTTTTTGTTCACACGCTCACCCCCTTAACTTGCACAAGCGGCAAAATGAACATCTACGCCCTGTCTTGTATGTACCGAAACATTGTTTTCGGGTAGCTTTTCAAGGTCGGGTATTTCAATATTGCCTATGCAGTTATAATGAATTGTGAGCTGTTGAACGGTTTTACCGTATCCTTAATGCGTGCCGTGACTTCTTTTTGCTCCGATTCGTATTTGACGGACAGTTTTGCAAATCTGTCATCGCTTATCTTGCCGGAAACATTATCTTCATAGATATGCTCAAACAAATTATCGAGTTCGTCATTTCTTGCATTTAATGTATGTAATTCTTTTTGCTTTAATTGCCTTTCCTGCTCTGCTGCTTTTATTGAGTATCCCATAACAATTTTAGCAAATTCACTCTCATACTGCGTTGCAAGTTTTGTTAAACGTCTGATTTCGCCAAGTACAACCTTTTCCAAAAAGTCAACCCGTATGTAATGGGTAGAATTACAGATTTTCCGATTACCCTTGTTATATCCCGAACAGTTGAAAAAAAAGGCACAAAAAAAGCCGCCCGGCGATAAAGGCGTTTTGCCTCTATACCGGGCGGCCTGCTATGCCGTCGTTTGTCCTCATTTTAAGAGGGCGGTTTTAATATTAAGCTTTGTTTTATTTTAGGTTTTCCAGCATACGCATAAATACCGCGGCTGCCTGTGCTCTTGTCGTATTGGCCTTTGGTGCAAAGTTTCCTTCCGTATTACCTGTCATAATGGACTTTTCCGCAGCCCATATTACAGCGTCCTTTGCATAATCTGAAATATCGCTGTTATCCGTATAGGCTGTGCTGCCGCTTGTCGTTATGTCATATCCCTTGAATGTTGCATAGCGATAGATCATTGCCGCCATCTGCTCTCTGGTTATATTATCATTCGGAGCAAATTGATTTTCGGAAATTCCAAAGATTATACCGTTATTGCTTGCCCATGCAACAGCCTTTTCATAATAGTTTCCGCTTTCTATGTCAATGAAGGCGGCTGCGGCTGTCTGCGGCTCGTTTTCGATACGGTAAAGAACTGTAACAAACATTGCTCTTGTAATATCGCTTTGGGGTGCAAATTCCGTATTTGATACGCCTTTCATTAGACCGTTTTCGTATGCGTATTTCACCGAATCGTAAAACCAATCGTTTTTGTGAATGTCGGCAAACGGATTTTTCCATGCACCGTCCGGAGTTGTACCGCCGTGATCCTTTTCGGTCCATTTTGCATAAAGCGTACAGTTCTTTATTACCTTTTCGGAAAAATCGTACTTGGTTTTGAGTCCTTTATCTGAGTACCAACCGTCAAAATTAAA
>CAKSDT010000084.1 GCA_934446135.1 uncultured Clostridia bacterium | reverse complement strand
GCTTTGGTGTCCGTCAATGACCTCCATGCGGGGTTGAGTTCGTTTGTATTCCGTGTGAAGCAAATAACTCAAAATCCTGTGGTAGTGATACCGTGTGGGTTCGATTCCCACCACCTGCACCAAAAACCGACAAACACAAAAGTGCTTGTCGGTTTTTATTTTATTTTGAGTAAAAAATTTTTAAAAAAGGTATTACATAAAAATGAAATTTATGTTATAATACCTGCGGTGTAAGTACAAACACTCCTGTGTTTGATAATGATGTGAATATTGAATCGGTGTGTCGCAAGCAGACTGACTGTTTGTACTTATGTTATAATATTATGTATCGTGTAGCGAAAGCGTAAGTCCAGAGAAGAGGACTTGCGTTATTTTTTTGCAAAAAACGGAAGGAGCGTTCAAAATGGAAGGAACTAAAAAAAAATAAGATGGAAGAAGCGGCAATGAAAAAACTGTTTTGGAAAATGGGATTGCTCTCTGTTATGATGGCTGGTATGAATGCAATACTCGGTATGGCTGAAGCAGATCTGACTATACTCGTCGGTTCCTTTGGTATTTATTACAAGATACAACAAATAGCATTATTTTCAGCATTTGGTTTGTCAAACACTATAATTTCTATATTATCTTTTAATTACGGTATGAAGAATAAAAACAGAGTAAATGAGTGCATTAAGTATGGAATTATCGATACGGCGGCAGTAACTGCGGTACTGACAGTTGCTTTTGAAATTTTCGCAAGACCTCTATCAAATTTATTTGCATTATCAGGCGGTGCCGGCAGGTAAATCATTGAAGTTTGCACGGTTTCATTAAGAATAGCAAGCATAGGATATGTTTTTATGGGATTTTCTGTTGCCGTGCAGGGAATACTGCAATCGATTGGATATGCAACAAGACCTTTGGTGATATCTTTATTAAGACTTGTTGTATTTGTGTTTCCGACAGCATATTTATTTACACTTTCTGACAATGTAACAAATACGGTTTGGTGGACTTTTCCGATAGCAGAATTGTTAACTTTTGTGATTTCGGTGTTTATACTAAAAATAACATATAAAGAAAAAATAGAGGGACTTGGGGAAAATTAAATATAATGTATGCCTTAATTAATGGCAACTATTTTGTTTTTATGTGAGAAATTTATTGACAAAATAATGGCTACAATGTATAATAGTTTTAAACACTATGTTTAATAATTATTAAAATTAAATTGATGATGAGGTGTTAGAATGGATTTCAAATTGGCAGACATTAAGGAATTTAAAACACTCAGAGAAATGGTTAAAATGGCGGCAGATGAGGACAGAGATACTGTCGCTTACAAATTTAGAGACGGGAAAGAGATTAAATCGGTTACATACGGAAGACTTTACGAACTTATTTCTTATCTCGGTACTTCCTTAAAATCCTATAATATGGACAAAGTACATATCGGTATTATAGGAGAAAACAGTTTTGATTGGATACTTACATATCTTACCGCACTTTTAAGTGACGGGGTATGCGTTCCGGTTGACAAGGAACTCCCCATAAACGATATAATCAATGTTGTAAACCACAGTGATACTGAGATTTTGTTTTACAGCAAAAAATTTGAGGACAGATTTAAGGAAAACAGAGACAAATTCCCAAATGTTAAGTATTTTGTGGGATTTGGCAGGGAAGAAGACGAAGGGGAATTCCTTTCGTTTAAAAAATTGATTGAAAAAGGCGAAGAACTTTACAAAGAAGACAAAAGTTTTGATGATGAAGTAAGTCCCGATAACGATTTAAAACTTTTGATTTATACATCGGGAACTACCGGAAAATCAAAAGGCGTTATGCTCAGCCAGCACAATATTGTAAACGGTGTGCTTTACGGACTCAGGGTTTCTCAGCCCGGAAGAGTGGGTCTTTCTGTCCTTCCGTATCATCATACATATGAAGCGGTTTGCGGACTTTTGGTAGGAATACACTACAGGGTAACACTTTGCATAAATTCATCGCTTAAAATGATTCTTAAAAATCTTAACGATTTTAAGCCGGATTACATATATCTTGTTCCGGCAATAGTTGAAGTATTTTATAAAAGGATTTGGGCGACTGCAGAAAAAGAAAATAAAGCGGGAGCATTGAGGAAACTTATCAAGTTTTCGGACTTTTTAAGAAAATTAGGCATCGATAAGAGAAAAACGCTCTTTAAGTCAGTTACAAAAGCGTTCGGCGGAAATCTTAACCGTATGGTTTGCGGAGGAGCACCGCTTAGAGCAGAGGTCGGAAACTTTTTTGACAGTATCGGTGTCACGATTATAAACGGCTACGGAATTACAGAGTGTTCGCCGCTTGTAAGTGCAACACAAGTTGAAGAAAACGATTTAAGAACAGTCGGAAGATGTCTTCCCTGCCTTGAAGTTAAGTTTGACAATATGACAGAAAGCGGCGACGGCGAAATAGTAGTAAAAGGCGATGTTGTAATGCTTGGCTACTATAAAGAACCCGAACTTAATAAAGAAGTATTAAAAGACGGCTGGTTCTATACAGGAGATTACGGAAGATTTAATGATAAAGGACTTTTGGTTATCACCGGAAGAAAGAAAAATCTTATTGTTCTTTCAAACGGAAAAAATGTTTTCCCTGAGGAAATTGAAGAATATATTCAGGCAATTCCTTATGTTAAGGAGGTTGTTGTATATTCGGAAAAAGATGAAAACGGACTCGAAAACAGCCTTGTTGCCGAAGTGTTTATGGACGAGGAACAAACTGAGGGAATGGAGAACCCCGAAGGCAAACTGAAAGAAGATATAAGAAAAGCACTCGAGGAACTTCCGTCGTATAAAAAAATTTCAAAAGTTGTTGTGAGAAAGGAAGAATTCCAGAAAACCACAACCAACAAGATAAAAAGGAATTCCATAACTGCCAATTCTTAAATAAGTATTAAATAAATGTTAAATCTATTGACAAAAAAACACTGCCTGTGTAGAATTAATCTACTGAAAGGCAGTATTTTTTGCCATTAAGAAAGAGGGGAATTTAATGAAAAAATTATTAGCATCAGTTTGTGTGGTTTTTGCCATACTGGCATTTTCAACACTTGCATATGCCGAAGGTTTTGTTGTAAAAAGTGTTGAATATCCCGAGGGAGAAAAATTACTGGAAGAAAGTTGGGATAAATATGATCATATCCTTATGAGATATAAAGACACAAAAGAGCCTATTGCACTTTCTTCATATTATGACGGCTCTGTTTTTGCAACTATTCCTGAAGAATACAAAGACAGAGAACTTGAAGTTTTCATTTCCGAAGACCTTGCTTTTTCGGATTATTCGGAAGGAAATTACGATTATGCTTTTTATCCTATGACCGTTCTGTCGGGCAAAGGCGTTGTAAAAGGCGATGAACAGGGAAGGGCAAACCCTCATTCAGATGTTACCAGGGCAGAAGCAACCGCAATGGTTATGCGTTATATAGGATTCAGCGAGTTCAAAGAAACAGACAGCGGATTTAAAGATGTTCCGGAAAACGAATGGTATGCACCTTGCATCACAAAGGCAAGAAAACTCGGTATTGTAAAAGGCGACAGCGAAGATACTTTTACACCCGACAGAAGTGTAACAAGGGAAGAAATTTCGGTTATGGCAGCAAGAGCGGCAAACCTTGCCGGACTTATAAATATTAAAGATGATACGACATACGATGCTCTTAAGAGTGAAGTTATGGCAGAAGATTGCGATAAAGTTTCGGATTGGGCAGTTCCTTATATTTATGCCTTAAAAAGGTTTGGCGGTGTTCTTTATGAATATACATTCGATGAAACAAAACTTGACGCTGAGGGAGCACCTATAAGTTATGCTTACATAAATCCCCAAAACAAAGCCGAGAGAACATATGTTGCAGAAGTAATTATGAGAATTGTTGAGTGTGCTCAGGTATATCCGTCAAAAATTGCAAAACAGTACGGTTTTGACAAAAAAATGCCTGTTATAGACGGCTCAACATCAACATATCCTTTCACAGAGGCAGTTTATTCGAATCTTTTCTCTAACGGATGGGTTCATAAAGATAAACCACAAAAGCACAGCAAGAGCCACGCGTCATACCAAAGACTTATAAACGGTGAAGTGGACGCGATTGTTGCATCTGTTTATCCGGCTGACGATATTGTTAAAATGGCAAAAGATAACGGAGTTGAACTTGAACTTGTTCCTATTGCTTATGATGCTATGATTTTCTTTACAAACATAGACAATCCGGCGGAAAATTTAACAAAACAGCAGATTACAGATATTTATGTTGACAATAAATATGAAAACTGGAATCAGATCGGCGGACCTGACGCACTTTTGTATCCTTACTGCAGAAATAATGACAGCGGAAGCCACGCACAGATGCAAAGACATTTCTTAAACGGAAAAGAAATAAATGAGAAAATCAGAAACGAAACCACTTCAGTTTCGATGTCAAATGTTTTGACCGATGTAATGGATGCGGAAACCAAAGACCCTGTGGGTTACGGATTGGGTTACAGCATTTATTACTACTTCCGGAATATGGATATGTTCTATGATACCAGCAAAACACTCAAACTTCTTAAAATAGACGGCATTGCACCTACACCCGAAACAATCGCAGACGGAACATATCCGCTTTCAAACAATACTTATGTTGTATTCAGAAAGGGAGACCCGGAAGATGCAGTTTCAAGAAAGTTTGCAGACTTTATGCTCTCAGAACTCGGTCAGGGTTGTGTTGAACAGGCAGGTTTCGGCCCGCTTAAAAAGTAAAACTTAATTATAGCGGCAGTTTGAAAACTTTTGTTTTCAAACTGCTTTTTTTCGTTTAAGTGGTTGAAAAAAGCATTAAGGTTTGATATAATTGATAAAACATATATTTTGGAGGAAACTATGCCAAACAGACAGGAAAAAATAAGAAATTTCAGCATAATTGCTCATATAGACCACGGCAAATCAACTCTTGCTGACAGATTGTTGGAGTCTACCGGTGCTCTTACAAAGCGTGAAATGGAAGAACAGATTTTAGATAATATGGACCTTGAAAGGGAAAGAGGAATAACTATAAAAGCAAGGGCAGTCCGCCTTAAATACAAAGCAAAAGACGGTGAGGAATATATTTTAAACCTTATCGATACTCCCGGCCATGTTGACTTTAACTATGAAGTTTCAAGGAGTTTAGCGGCTTGCGAGGGTGCAATTTTAATTGTTGACGCTGCACAGGGGATTGAAGCACAAACGCTCGGAAACACATATCTTGCACTTGACAATGATTTGGAAATAGTTCCGGTTATAAATAAAATTGACCTTCCCAGTGCAAGACCGCAGGAAGTTAAAGATGAAATTGAAGATATTATAGGAATTGAAGCACAGGACGCTCCTATGATTTCGGCCAAAAACGGTGTCGGAATAGAAGAGGTTTTAGAAGAAATAGTAAACAAAATTCCTTGTCCCGAAGGTGATGAAGACGCACCTTTAAAGGCCCTGATATTTGATTCTTATTACGATGCTTACAAAGGCGTAATAGTTTATTTAAGAGTTGTTCAGGGCAAGATTAAAAAAGGAATGAAAGTCCGCTTTATGGCAACCGGCAGTGAGTTTGAAGTGGTTGAGGCAGGATATATGCACCCAAACGGCAACACTCCGTCGGGTGAAGTTTTGTGCGGCGAAGTAGGATATATTACTGCATCTATAAAAAATGTAAGAGATACCGAAGTCGGCGACACTGTAACAGATGCCGAAAACCCGGCGGACAAACCGCTTCCGGGTTATAAAAAAGTTAATCCCATGGTTTACTGCGGTATCTATCCGGCAGACGGGTCAAGATACGGCGATTTGAGGGACGCACTTGAAAAATTGCAGTTGAATGACGCATCGCTCAGTTTTGAGGCAGAAACTTCTGTTGCTTTGGGATTTGGTTTCAGATGCGGTTTTTTGGGACTTTTGCATATGGAAATTATACAGGAGAGAATTGAGAGAGAATTTAATCTTGATATTGTAACCACGGCACCGTCGGTTATTTATAAAATAATCAAAACAAACGGGGATATTATGATGCTTGATAACCCCACAAATATGCCAAACCCTACAGAAATTTCCGAAATGGAAGAGCCTATCGTAAAGGCAACTATTATGCTTCCGAAAGAGTATGTGGGAAATATTATGGACCTTTGCCAGGAAAGAAGAGGGACATATATAAACACTGAGTATCTTGATGAGGGCAGGGTTTCTTTAATATACGATTTGCCGCTTAATGAGATTATCTATGATTTTTTTGATACTTTAAAATCAAGAACAAAGGGTTATGCTTCATTTGATTATGAATTTAAAGATTACGAAAAGTCAAGCCTTGTTAAACTTGATATTATGTTAAACGGAGAAGTGGTGGACGCTTTGTCGTTTATAGTTCACTCCGAAAAGGCATATCCGAGGGCAAGAAGAATTGCCGAAAAGTTAAAAGAAGTAATACCAAGACAACTTTTTGAAATACCTATACAGGCTGCAATAGGGAACAAAATTATTGCAAGAGAAACCGTTAAGGCAATGAGAAAAGATGTACTTGCAAAGTGCTACGGCGGTGATATAACCAGAAAGAAAAAACTTCTTGAAAAGCAAAAAGAGGGTAAAAAGAGAATGCGTCAGGTGGGAACTGTTGAACTTCCGCAGGAGGCGTTTATGTCAGTTCTTAAACTGGATTAGAGGTTATTATGTTAAAAAAACTCGGTCTTTATGTTCATATTCCCTTTTGTGTGAAAAAGTGCAGATATTGTGATTTTAATTCTTTTTCATCGGGAGATTATCAAAAAGACATATATGAAGAGGCACTTGTTCGGGAATTGGACGGGATTAAACCTTATGTTAAAAATTATTATCTTGATTCGGTCTTTTTCGGAGGCGGAACGCCTTCTGTTATGGGAACCGAAAGGTTAAAAAGAATAACTGACAGACTGCAGGCAACTTTTTTGATTGATTCCGACGCGGAATTTACAATAGAGGTAAATCCGAAAACCGCCGGTTTAAAGGATTTTAAAGAGTATAAAAAGATGGGCATAAACAGGGTTAGTATGGGTGTTCAGTCTTTAAATGACCCGGAACTTAAAACACTTGGAAGATGCCATTCGTTAAAAGATTTTTTAGAGTGCTACGCGTCTTTAAAAATTGCAGGTTTTGAAAATGTAAATTATGATATTATGTTTGCTTTTCCGGGACAGACTTTAAATTCTTTTGAAAAGACCGTTACCGATATTTTAAAGTTTGAACCGACTCACATTTCGTGTTACGGACTTCAACTTGAACAGGGAACATTTTTTTACAGCCATCAAAATGAATACAAGTTCATAAACGATGAAACCAACAGAAAAATGTATGACCTTATGAGAAATATTTTAAAGCAAAACGGATTTAATCAGTATGAAATTTCAAACTTTTCAAAAAATGGGTTTGAAAGCAGACACAATTTAAAGTATTGGAGTATGGATGAGTATATCGGAATGGGGCTTGGTTCGTCTTCGTTTTTTGATAGGGAAAGGTACGACAACCCTCATAAGTTTTCCGATTATCTTGATTTTACCGAAAATTTTCGATTTATTGCGGATGAAACCGAAAAAGAATCGGAAGACAGTCTTATGGGTGAGTTTATGTT
>CAKSDT010000083.1 GCA_934446135.1 uncultured Clostridia bacterium | reverse complement strand
GGTATATCCGGTGCAGGAAAATCTACAGCAATTAAGTGCCTTGAAGACCTTGGATTTTACTGTGTTGATAACTTGCCCCCCGTTTTAATTCCTAAATTTGTTGAATTGTGTTACAGTTCGCAAGGTAAAATTGACAAAGCGGCAGTCGTCATTGATATAAGAGGCAGAAGCCTCTTTAATGATTTTCTAGCCGTTTTAAACGATTTGTCTGAAAAAGGATATGTTATTGATATACTCTTTCTTGAGGCTAGGGATAGTGTTCTTATCAAGAGATATAAAGAAACAAGAAGGCTTCATCCGCTTTCGGGAGATGGCAAAATTATAGATGGAATTGTGAGAGAAAGAGAACTTCTGACGGATATAAGAAACCGTGCAACCCATATTATTGACACTTCAAATTTATTGACGCAGCAACTAAAAGAAGAAATAAAGAATATTTATGTCGACGGAAATAATAATGAAGGAATAATAATAGACACTATGTCTTTTGGTTTTAAGTACGGAATTCCACCGGATGCAGATGTTCAGGATTATGTAAAGAAATGGCCTCAGACAACAAAGTTTATGGATATGCTTAAGGAAATGATCGAATATTTAATTCCTTATTATGTTGAGGAGGGAAAGACCCAACTTGTAATTGCAATCGGTTGTACCGGTGGAATGCATCGTTCTGTTACAATGACCGAACTTCTCCACGAGTATCTTGTAAAAAACGGTCATAGAGTTATTAAACATCACAGAGATATCGAAAAGGACAACAGACGGTAGATTATTCAATGCATCGGTAAACGGTGCATTGTTTTAGTATGGAGGTGTGTATATGCCATCTTTTTCACTTCAGATTAAGAGAGAAATTTGCAAACTTGCAGTTAAAGACAAATGTTGTGCATCAGCGGAGTTGCTTGGCATTATATGTTTTGGCGGTTATATCGAAAATAATAAGTTAATTGTCAAAACATCTGCTTCTTTTATGGTTAAAAGAATTTTATTTTTAACAAAATTCTGTTTTGGGTTTAATGCAGTTTCGGAACAAATTTCCAGAAAAAGCAGATATATTTATAAAGTTATTATTGCTGAAGGCGAGGATGTTTTTAGTGTTTTGGAGTATTTTAAGTTAATTAAAAATTCTCGTGATATGCGTGATTTTATATCATTTGGTATAGATGACACATTTATTCAAAATGATTGTTGCAAATCTGCTGTATTAAGGGGTGCTTTTTGCAGTTCCGGTTCTTGTACGAAGCCTGACATAAGATACCATTTGGAAATTTCTTCGGGGCATAGAAAAGCAATAAAAAATATAGAGAGCATTATGATTGACTTCGAATTAAATCCTAAAATTATAATAAGGAATTCAAATTATGTGATTTATTTAAAAAACTCTGAGCAAATCTGTGATTTTTTGGGGAGAATCGGTTCCGTCAAGCCCCTCCTTGATTTTCACTCCATTAAGGTTCTTAAAGAGTTTTCTAATAATATGAACAGAGCAATTAACTGTGAGTTTGCAAATAAAGAAAAGATTAAAAGGGCTGCTGATGCACAGATTGACGCTATATATAAGATTGTCAATACTATAGGACTTGAAAGTATCGATGAAAACTTGCGTGATGTTGCTGTTTTAAGATGTGAATATCCGGACCTTACTCTTACAGAACTTGGAAAGATATTACCTGTGGAATTATCAAAATCCGGTGTAAATCACAGATTGAAAAAAATACTTGAAATTGCGGATAGACTTCCGGATAAGAAAGAAGATTAATATGTCATTTGTTCATTTACATGTTCATTCAGAATACAGTTTATTAGATGGTGCCTGCAGAATTAAGAATGTAGTTGACAAAGCAAAGGCATTAGGACAAAACTCGATTGCAATTACCGATCATGGTAATATGTTTGGTGCAATTGAATTTTACAAATATGCCGTAAAAAGCGGAATTAAACCTATAATTGGTTGTGAGGTATACACCGCTCCCAAATCACTATATGACAAAAATAGCGATAATGATGCAAAATATGGGCATTTAGTATTACTGTGTAAAGATAAAGAAGGATATAATAATTTGTGCAAATTGGTATCAATTTCTTATACAGACGGATTTTACTATAAGCCAAGAATTGACTTGACAGAGTTAAATTTAAGACATAAAGGGCTGATTGCTTTATCTGCATGTCTTGCGGGTGACATACCAAGGCTTATTTCTGCAGACCGGTATGACGATGCAGTTAATAAAACAAAACAATATATTAATATATTCGGTAAAGATGATTTTTATATAGAACTTCAAAACCATGGAATACCTGAACAGCAGAGGGTTAATCTTAAACTTATTCAACTGGCAAAGGAACTCGGACTTAAAACCGTAGTTACAAATGATGTTCATTATATTGAAAAAAAAGATGCTTTTAGCCAGGAAGTACTCATGTGCATTCAGACAAAAAAAACAATCAGTGAAGATCATATGAAATTCGAAACAAACGAATTTTACTTAAAAGATGAATCTGAAATGGAACTTGCATTTCCAAATAATAAGGATGCAATTAACAATACACAGGAGATTGCCGACAAGTGTAATTTAACCTTTGAGTTTAATGAAAGATTTTTACCTCGTTTTCCAACCCCTAAAGGCATGACATCAACTGAACTTTTAACTAATTTATGTCAAAAGGGTTTAAAAAATCGTTATGGTGATAATAAGGAAGCGTCAGACAGACTTAAACACGAACTTGAAGTAATTAAGAATATGGGATTTGTAGATTACTTTTTAATAGTATGGGATGTAGTAAAATTTGCCCGTGACAATGATATACCCGTTGGACCGGGAAGGGGATCTGCTGCCGGCAGTATTGTTTCATATTGCCTTTATATAACTGACATTGATCCAATAGAATATTCTTTATATTTTGAAAGATTTTTAAATTCAGAGCGTGTGAGTATGCCTGATATAGATATGGATTTTTGTTACAGAAGAAGACATGAAGTTTTAGAGTATGTGGCGGAAAAATATGGTACAGATCATGTTTCACAAATCGCAAATTTTGATACAATGGCTGCAAAAGGTTCTATAAGAGATGTGTCAAGAGTTCTGGAAATTCCATATTCAACCGCAGATGAAATTGCAAAGTTAATACCGTTTGATAAAAATGCTTCTGTTAAAGAGGCAATAGTATCAAACAAGGAAATTCATAAATTATATAATTCCGATACTAATTTACGACGGATGTTTGATACGGCTATATCCGTTGAAGGGATGCCAAGAAATGTTTCAACGCATGCTGCCGGTGTTGTTATAACTCGTGATCCGGTATGTGAGTATGTGCCTTTATATACAAACGGTGAGTTGACTTCAACCCAATATACTATGACTGTTTTAGAAGAACTTGGGCTCCTTAAAATGGATTTTTTAGGTTTAAGAACTCTGACTGTCATAAAAGATACCGCAGATATGGTAAATGGCTTTGATCTTTCAAATATTAATTATTCCGATGAAAAAGTATATGAGATGATAGGTAATGGTGACACTCTTGGTGTTTTTCAACTTGAAAAACCCGGTATGCGAAAGTTTATGAGTGAATTAAAGCCCACATCTTTGGAAGATATAATAGCAGGTATTGCACTCTACAGACCCGGACCTATGGATTCAATTCCGACATATATTAAATGCAAAAATAATCCTGAAAGTGTAAGTTACCTGCATCCATTGCTTGAGCCAATATTAAATGTTACATACGGTTGCATTGTATACCAGGAACAGGTTATGGAGATTGTACGAAAACTTGCAGGATTTTCTATGGGCGGTGCCGATCAGGTACGCCGTGCAATGTCAAAGAAAAAAGCAGATGTAATGGAAAGGGTCAAGAATGAATTTTTATATGGCAGACAGGATGAAAATGGAAATATCATAATTCCCGGGGCTGCAAGAAACGGTATTGATGAGAAAACGGCAACAAAAATTATTGACAGCATAATGTCTTTTGCAAGTTATGCCTTCAATAAGGCACATGCTGCCTCTTATGCAGTTGTTGCATACAGGACTGCGTACCTTAAATATTATTATCCCAAAGAATTTTTTGCGGCGTTGATGTCATCTTTTCTTGACAACCTTGATAAGGTTGCAGAATACATTGAACTTTGCAGAAGGACAGGTATTTCAGTTTTACCGCCGTCCGTTAATAAAAGCAACATAGAATTTTCGGTTTTTGACGGAAAGATTGTGTTTGGACTTGCCGCAATAAAAAATGTTGGCAGGACTTTTGTATCTGACATAATCGAAGAAAGAAACAAAAACGGTGACTTTCTATCTTTTACAGATTTTTGCACACGAATGGGCTATTCTTCCGGCATTAACAAAAAGTCTGTTGAAAGTTTGATAAAATGCGGTGCGTTTGATGAATTTGGTGTTTACAGATCGCGATTGTTTGCAATTTATGAACAGGTTCTGGACTATGCAGTCAGGTTTAATAGAATTGTTAATCAAAATCAGGTTTCGTTTTGGGGTGACGATGATGATACTCAGGATGATATAGGGGTTGTTCCGCCGGACATACCGGAGTATAGTCTTTCTGAGAAACTCGGATTCGAAAAGGAATTGTTGGGCATTTCGGTTTCTGCACATCCGTTGGATAAATATAAAATACTTTACAAAAGTATGGTAAATGCAAATACACTTTCAGTAAGAAATGTGCTGACACCGTATTCAGGTTCAACTTACAAAGACGGCGACAGTGTCAAAATTGCAGGAATTTTAAGTGCCGTAAAACTTATTACAACAAAAAATAATAAAACTATGGCATTTATAAGTTTGGAAGATAAATTCGGTACTGTTGAGGTTGTTGTGTTTCCAAATATATACTTTGAAAATGACAGAAATTTGTCAGAGGATTCGGTTGCAGTGATAGAGGGTAAAATCAATGTTAAAGACGATGTTAAAGTTTCTATTATATGTGATAAGATTATTCCTATAAGCAATGGCAAGTATTTGGACAAATTATATATAAGGGTTAAACCGGAATATGAAGATAAGGTTAATAGCATAAGTAAAATTTTAACAGAATCCAAAGGAAATGTACCGGTTTTGTTATATTTTGAGAAGACCAAAAAAACCTGTGTAGCAAACAGGGATTTGTGGGTTAATGTAACTCCATCATTAATGTATGCTCTAAAAGAAGAATTCGGACCCGAAAATATAAGGATAACCAGAACCTAATAAAGTTATATAAATTAAAAAACAGTTGACAAACAGAACAATATATGTTAAAATTTCTCTGTTGGGTTTGGAGGTGTTAATAGTGAAAACGGCTCTTACTATCATCGATATTATAGTTGCTTTGGTTTTAATAGTAATTGTTTTGATGCAGTCAGGAAGAACACAGGGAATATCCGGTGCTATTGCCGGTGGTGCCGAAACATTCTTCGGTAAGAACAAAGGCAGAACGATTGATGGAATTTTGTCAAAAGTTACTTCAGTTGTTGCTGTGTTATTCATCATTCTTTCTGTGGCACTTTCTATTGTTTTGTCGAAATAAAACTAAAAAATATTTAGCAGACAAGCCAAAGGCTTTGTCTGCTTTTATATTTTATGCAAAAAAACACATACTTGTAACAGGAGAGTGTTTATGTTAGAAAAAAATACTATTTTAGAAATAATAAATGATAAAAATTATTTTCCTATGAAATTTTTGGATTTTAAGGAAAAACTCAAACTTTCGGAAGACGACACAAAAAATTTGGGCAAAATTCTTGATGAACTTGTATATGAGGGATATGTCTCAAAAGAAAAGAATGGAGTTTACACTTCTTTATCTGTTAATTCAAATCTTTTAACGGGAACTTTTTGCCTTATGTCTAAAGGCTATGGTTTTTTAAGAGTTGACGATGACAGAGAAAATGATGTTTTTATCCCGCCTGATAAACGTAATTTTGCGGCAAATAATGACAGAGTCCTGGTTAAAATTACCGGAAATAAAATGAATATGTCAAGAGAGGGAGAAATTGTCCAGGTTCTAGAGAGAGTAAATAAAACTATTGTCGGAAAACTTCAAGTTACTAAAAGGACTGTTTTTCTTGTTCCTTTTGATAAAAAAATAGGGTTTGACATTTATATAAAAAACAAGAATAGAAGACTGAGGGACGGAGAGATAGTTGTTGCAAAAATAACAAAATGGCCCGATAAATTTAAGGGTGCAGCCGGTGAAATTGTTGATGTACTTGGATACTTTGAAAGTCCCGGCGTGGATGTAATGTCAATAATCCGTTCCAGAGGGATCAGGGTGGACTTTCCCAAATCTGTTATAAATGAGGCAGATTCTGTTTCAAAAATGAATATAAGTTTTAATGGAAGAAAAGACTATACTGAGAAATTAATTATAACAATTGACGGTGATTCCGCGAAGGATTTGGACGATGCTGTCAGTCTTGAGATTTTAGACAACGGAAATTTTTTGCTTGGGGTTCATATTGCTGATGTAAGTGAATATGTTAAGGAAAATTCTTATCTTGATAAGGAAGCACTTAAAAGAGGAACAAGTATTTACTTTGCCGACAGGGTTGTCCCTATGCTGCCTGAAAAAATATCAAACGGTTGTTGCTCCCTTAATCCAAACGAAAATAAGTATGCTTTGTCTGTTGATATGGAAATTGACAAAAAAGGAATAGTGGTTTCATATAGCATAAATAAAAGTGTCATAAAATCAAGTTATAGGATGACATATAATAATGTGACTGAAATATTAAACGGAAATGCTGAGTTAAAAAGCCAATATTCCGATATCGTTGAAATGCTTGCAAATATGAAAATTCTTGCTGAAATTTTGAATAAGAAAAGGGCGGAAAGAGGAAGTATTGATTTTGATTTTCCGGAATCTGAGTTTGAATTTGATGAAAATGGCAAAGTATCAAATGTTTATCCGAGAAAATATACAATCGCTAACCGTATCATTGAAGAATTTATGCTGATATGTAATGAAACTGTAGCAGAGCACACCTTTTGGGGCGATATTCCTTCGGTTTACAGAATTCATGAGTGTCCCTCTGATGAAAAAATGTCAGAATTTAAAAAAATTATCCTTCCGCTCGGATATAATATTAAAAACAATAAAATTTTGTACCCGGGAATGTTTTCGGATTTTTTACGGGATATTAAAGGTAAGCCGGAAGAAAAAGCACTTTCTACAATGTTGCTGAGAACATTTATGAAAGCAAAGTATTCTCCCATAAATGACGGACATTTCGGACTTAGTGCAAAATATTATTGCCATTTTACATCTCCAATAAGAAGATATCCGGATCTTGCAGTGCACAGAATTTTAAAGTACACTTTAGAAGGAAAGAGTTTCGATGTTGATCAATTGAGTGCTTTTGTTGAAAAGACTGCAATCAAATCATCTGAAAAAGAAATAGAGGCACAAGATGCGGAAAGAGCAGTTGATGATATCAAAAAGGCAGAGTTTATGAGGGATTATATTGGGGATGAATTTAACGGTGTAATATCTTCTGTCACATCCTTTGGTATTTTTGTTGAACTTGAAAATACTGTTGAGGGACTTATTAGATATAAAGATATCAAAAATGATTATTTTAATTTTGACAGCAGTACACTTACTGCGACAAATTCTGCAGGCAATATAAAATATAAAATCGG
>CAKSDT010000082.1 GCA_934446135.1 uncultured Clostridia bacterium | reverse complement strand
TCGACAGTCTGCGGCAAGTCCCTTGGACTTGCCGTTTTTTATCATCTTAATATTTCTTTCTTTCAAATACAAGCGGATACTGTTTCGGACACTGAACAACTGTATTTTCGTCAACTACGACACCCTTATCAACAATTACATTAGTAAGGTTTGCACCTTTTTTGATTACAGAGTTCTGAAGTATTATACAACCGTCAAGTTTAACTCCTTCTTCTATTACAACCGACCTTGAAACAACAGAATTTGTCACTTCGCCTTTAACTATTGTTCCGTCGGCAATGATAGAGTGCTTAACATTGCTGCCCTTTACATACTGCACCGGAGGTGAATCCTTTGTTTTGGTATATATAGGAGAATGTTTATTAAAAAGTTCTCCTAAAACATTAAGTTCAAGCATATCCATATTTGTTCTGTAATAACTGTCAATTGAATTAACACACTGCAAATATCCTTTAAATTCAAAGCCTTTTACATCGTATTGGGAGAGATTGTCATACACAAATTTTTTAAAGTTACTGTAAATTCCGCTTGAAATTGCTTTATAAAGAAGTTCCGTAAGCATTTTCTTGGTTGTAACAAGCATTTCCATACAAATATTTACATTATTTTCAATTCCTATGTTTTTTGACACACCCGTAACCTTGTTATTTTCATCAACTTTAAGCATATCGCAATTTAAAAAGTTCTTTTCGCCGTCACTAATCCTTTTGTATACTAAAACTGCGTCTGCACCGGATTCTTCAAAATATTCGCCGACAACTTCCAAATCTATATTACAAAGCATATATGATGTGCAAATGATTACTTTATCACAATTTGTTTTTGTGAGAAATGTCATATGATTACCCATCGTGTTTAAAGACTCTCTGTCCGAAGTACCGCCTAAAATATTGTGGTTAAAAAGGAAAAGTCCGTCGGTTTTCCTGTCAAGTTCCCAAGGCTTTCCGTTTCCTATATGATCCGGAAGAGAACGGGTAAATTTATTTGTAAACACACTCACATGTCTTATTCCGGCATTTACCATGCTCGAAAGCGGAAAATCGATAAGCCTGTAACGGCCTGCAACCGGCACTGTTCCTAGCGGACGATATTTTGTAAGGCTCCTGATATCTTTTTCATTTTCTTCAAGATTTATTATACCCATGTATCCTCTAAGCATATATCCGTTCCTCCTTATTTACTTTTTGACGCATTTTTCTTAATATTTGCTCCGTCCTTTATAAGAACAATTTCTTCTCCGCCCACCTGAACATCACTGTTTATGGTAGCACCCGGGCCTAAAATAGCCTTATTAACCTTTGCACCGCTTAATACTCTTACATTGTTCATAACAACGCTGTCTTTTACTGTTGCATCCTCTGCAATATAACAACCCGGATAAATAACTGAATTTTTAATATCTCCCAATATAACAGAACCCTCTGAAACAAGGCAGTTTTCCACTTTTGCACTGCCGGAAATATATTGAGGAGCACAAATATTCGGCTTTGTAAATATCTTCCAATTTTTATTAAACAAATCAAGACCGTTATCCTGATTTAAAAGGTCCATATTTGCTTCCCAGATGCTGTCAATTGTTCCTATATCACGCCAATATCCTTCAAACGGATAAGCATACATTTTTCTGCCGTCCGAAAGCATATTAGGTATTATATTTTTACCAAAATCATGTGCAGAGTTCTCAACTTTAGAGTCCTGAACCAAGTACTTTTTAAGTTCCTTATAATTGAAAATATATATACCCATTGAGGCAAGTGTGCTTTTTGGCTTTGCAGGCTTTTCCTCAAATTCATTAATTCTGTAATTTTCATCAGTATTCATAATACCAAACCTTGATGCCTCTTTAATAGGTACATCAATGACCGCAATTGTTGCATCGGCACCTTGCTGAATATGATATTTAAGCATTTTGTCATAATCCATTTTGTAAATATGGTCGCCCGAAAGAACAAGCACATATTCCGGATTGTATCTATCCATAAAATACAAATTCTGATAAATCGCATCAGCCGTACCTTTGTACCAATCTCCGCCTGCCTCACTCATATAAGGCGGAAGTATGCTCACTCCCCCGTTGCTTATATCAAGATCCCAGGGTTTTCCCACTCCGATGTGCTCATTTAAAGCCCATGGCTTATATTGCGTAAGCACACCTATCGTATCTATGCCCGAATTGGCACAGTTGCTTAAAACAAAATCAACAATCTTATACTTGCCTCCGAATGCAACTGCCGGTTTTGCCACATTGCTTGTCAGGGATTTAAGTCTTGAGCCTTGTCCCCCGGCAAGAATCATCGCTATCATTTCTTTTTTCAGCATCCGTTCTATTCCTCCCTAATCCTGTTTGAATTTGTTACCTGTCTTTTTTAAAATTATTCCTCCGTAAGGCGGAATGTCGATATTAACGCTAAAACTTTGTTCACCCTTTGGCACCGGCTGCGGTACTATAATTCCCCGATTTACAATATTATTACCACCGTAAATTGCGTTGTCTGATGAGTAAATTTCTTCATAATCGCTGAAAAACGGAACTCCTACAGCCATTTTTTCATATTTCATTGGTGTAAAGTTTATTATAAATATCAACACATTTTCTCTGTCATCTGACATACGGGCAAAAGATAAGATACTTTTTTCACTGTCGTTTGCATCACACCAGCAAAAACCGTCCCATGAACTGTCATTTTGCCACAATGCTTTGTTTTCAAGATAAATGTGATTCAGGTCACTGCTTGAATATTTCATACCTGCATATTCCTGGAATTCCATAAGTTTCCACTCAAGGCTTTCATAAAAACGCCATTCCAGAGAATGTGCAAACTCACTGCCCATAAACAAAAGTTTTTTCCCGGGCATTCCATACATATAAGTCATAAAACTTCTTACCTGTGCGAATTTATCCACTCTGTATCCCGGCATTTTCTCAACCAAAGAACATTTTCCGTGAACAACCTCATCGTGAGAAATGGGAAGAATGAAATTTTCACTAAAGGCGTAACACATACCAAAAGTTAAATTTTTGTGCATAAACTTACGGTATATGGGATCAAGTTTTATATAAGACAAACTATCATTCATCCAGCCCATATTCCACTTAAAGTCAAACCCTAAACCGCCGTTGGAAACACTCCTTGTAACTTTCGGCCAGTCCGAAGAGTCTTCAGCACACATAATATTATGAGGAAAAACTTTATGAACCGTTTCATTAAGTTTTTTGATGAACTTAATTCCTCCCAGGTTTTCAAAAGTTCCGTACTCATTTCTGTAAATATTTTTATCGCCTTTCCCGAAATTGGTAAAAAGCATATTTGCTACGGCGTCAACCCTTAACCCGTCGATACCGTAATATTCCATCCAAAATATTGCGTTTGATATAAGAAACGAAACAACCTCCGGCTTTGTAAAATCAAAATTATATGTTCCCCACCCGGGATTGTCCGACAAATTTTCATTCTTATACTCAAACAGCGGAGTTCCGTCAAACCTGTAAAGTCCATGTGCATCTTTGCAAAAATGTCCCGGAACCCAATCCATTATAACACCTATTCCTGCTTTATGAAGCATATCAACCATAAATTGGAAATCTTCAGGCTCTCCGTACCTCGAAGTAAGGGAATAATATCCGGTTGTCTGATATCCCCACGAGGCATCAAGCGGATATTCCATAAGAGGCATAAGTTCAACAAAATTATACCCCATATCTATCAGGTAATTGGTAAGTTTCGGTGCCATTTCCCTATACGAATAAAATTCTCCGTCATCTTTGGTCATAAAGGAACCGAGATGAACTTCATATATGTTTACCGGACTGTTAAAAATACTCCGTCCGTTTTTAACCGATTCATACTCCCTGCATACAGGTTCTTTATCAACAACACGCACGACAGACGCAGTATCCGGCCTTACCTGCGAGTAAAAGGCATAAGGATCTGATTTCATAACAACTTTTCCGTTATGAAGCACTCCATACTTATATATATCATTCTCTTTCACTTTTTCAGTATATATATACCAAATTCCGTTTTTTTCGGACATAACATCGGATTCGGGATTCCAACCGTTAAATTCACCGCAAAGAGATACCCTTTCCGCATTTGGTGCCCAAACTGCAAAAACAAATCCGTTTCTAAAAGGGTGCACACCCAGAAATTCATAACTTTTATATGAATCACCCGAATGAAAAACCTGTATTTCATTTTTAAATTTTTCGATGTATTTTTCTGTCATAAAGTTATTTCCCTATTTTCTTATTAGTAATCAGTCCGTACTTCATACATTAATTTTACTCTCAGCACTCCAAAAAGTCAATATATTTCATGCGTTTAATACTATCTGGAGAATTAAAAGCAGTGAAAGTCCGGGTGCTCCCAAAACACCTGTAGTTAATGCTGTAAAAGCATTAATTCCTATACCTATTCCAAAATAATTTCCGGCAAGATTAAGTGCAAACAATATCACTCCGCCGAAAAGGGAATTTATTATAATTTTTATAAGAAATTTAAGAGGCCTATAGAAAATTTTAAGAACAATAAATATAACTATAAGTCCCAACCCGTAGGCGGCTATCAAACTGCTTCCAAAATTTTCCATAAGCATTCTCCTTTGTAAAATTTATATGCAGTTTGTCCCTTATATATGAGTATAGTGTTCAAATTATTGTTTATAATAATTAGAGCGGGTCCCGCTTTATATATACAAATTAAAATGATATGGAGGAATTGAAATGAAATCAGATCATCTCGTAAGATGCTCAGTAACAGACTGTGTCTACAATGACAATTCATGCTGCACAAGTCAGGCAGTAAAAATTGACGGTGAAGATGCAAGAACTTCAGTTCAGACAAGATGTGATACTTTCTCGACCCACGAAGGTATGATGTCTTCAGTCTTGTCAAACAAAGACAATACCGGTTCAACAAAAATTAACTGCAAAGCAACAAACTGTCATTACAATGATGAATGCAAATGCACACTTGAAAGCATTGATGTAGGTTGTTCGTGCGACGCCTGTACCTGCAGCAGTTCAAGCGAAACTGCCTGCAACTCTTTTAAGTCAAATCATTAAAATGAACAAGGACTGCCCGGATAAATGCTTGGCAGTCCGTATTTACATAACTGTTAAAGTATCTCCAGTACCTTAAATTCGCTTAAAATTTCACCGTTTTGGTTTACAACTTTTGCAACTTCTCCCGGTTTTTTGCCTATGAGGGCCTTTCCAAGAGGCGAATCACTTGAAATCTTGTTGTTTTAAGGGTCAACTTCCTTTGAGCCAACAACTGTGTATTCTATTTCTTCATCGAACTCTATATCCCAAACTTTTACTGTTGCACCAAAATATACTTCGCTTTTATCTGCATTATCAGTATCAACGATTTCCGCTGTTTTAAGTGCTTCTTCAAGTTCTGCGATTTTGGTTTCAAGCCTTGCCTGTTCATTCTTTGCTTCATCATATTCTGAATTTTCAGATAAATCACCGTAAGATCTTGCAAGTTTAAGTTTTTCTGCGACTTCCGTTCTGCCTTCATTTTTTAAATATTCCAGTTTCTCCTGGAGTTCCTTAAATCCTTTTTTTGTTAAGGTTACTTTCTTTTCATTACTCATTACTAATACTCCTTTTATCTTGCTGACTCATCTTTTTGTTGACAATTATTATAAGTACTTTTAACTAATTTGTCAACTGCCATTTTTTTGACTTTAATCCCACTATTTTTACTTTTTTCCTAATTATGTAACTTTCTTCGTTGCTTTCTTTTACGCATATTTCCAGTATTTTGCCGATAGGAAGTCCATATGTGTCGGAAAAATCTTTTTTTTCAATACACACATCGTAGTAAAGTGTGCCTTCTGTGCAATCATATATTGTAAAATCATCGTCAATAATCAAAACTGTGTTCTTATGATTTTCAAAATTTTTTCCCTGCTTTACACATACGCCGGTTTCCTCAAGTATATCGTCCGAAAGTGTACTTTTTTCATCTTCATACAAAGTTAAAAATCTTAGTTTTCTGCTTAAAGAAACCGCTGTTTTTTTACTTTGTACGGTTTTCTTCTTCACTATCAGTGCAAACTCACTCTTTGACACATCCATTCTTTTTTCTTTCAGATATTCACAAAGACAGGTTTCCGGAAGTGCAGTCATAAGGCTCTTCAGTTCACGGTGCTTTTCATAAACGCTTAAAAGTTCACAATCGGTTACAACATTGTCATAATCCAAATATACTTTTTCAAGTATCCTTTTTTGTTTTCTTTTAAGTTTTTCTCCGAATGCAACGGTTATTTTGTCAACCGATATTGAAAGTTCGGGTATTGAAACGGTTTCTGTTTTTATGCCGCTGCGCCTTAACGGTGTGCGTTTTTTTTCATAACAAAGAACCGCAATACTCATCTTTCCCACTCCTTAAAAGAATATTATTCTTATATATCACAAAATATAACTAAAGTCACAATTTTACAAAATTCGTCATAATATTTATAGAGACCTCTCAAAGAAAGGAAGTTTAAAATGGAAAACGCTAACATTAGTGAAAATAAAAATCAAACTCCAATGTATGCAACGGCAATCGTATATTATCAAAGACAAAATGAAGATATGTACGAACCGTGTGAGGCCCTGAAAAAAGGCACAATATATCCAAGTCTTTATATGCCGTATACTTGCTGGAGGTTTAAAAAATGACAAATAATGAAATGCTTATGCAAATAATGCAATTAGATTTTTACCTTATTGATTTAGGTCTTTACCTTAATACACACCCGGATGATAAAAACGCAGTCCAGATTTTTAAAGATTATCAGAATGAAGTGACCGCACTTAAAGAAAAATACACAAGAGAAGTAGGACCTTTAACACTCGGCACAACAGCGGAAGACCGTTGGAACTGGACTCTTGACCCGTGGCCGTGGGAAAATATGTATAAATAAGGAGTGAAAAATTATGTGGCAATATCAAAAAAATCTTGAATACCCTGTAAATATCAAAAACCCCGACCCTAAAATGGCAAAACTTATAATCACGCAATATGGCGGTCCAGACGGCGAATTGGGAGCATCTTTAAGATATCTTTCACAAAGATATTCAATGCCTACCCGTGATGCAAAAGGTATTCTTACAGACATAGGAACAGAAGAATTAGCACATATGGAAATAATAGCGTCTATGGTAAGGCAACTCCTAAAATGTGCAAATGAGCAGGATGTTTTTGAAAACTACGGTGCGGCATATGTCGACCATGGATTGGGCGTATTCCCAATGTCGGCTTCAGGTGTTCCATTCTCGGCAGTTGCAATGCAGGTAACCGCAGATCCGATAACAGATATAACAGAAGATATGGGTGCAGAGCAAAAAGCAAGAGCAACTTATGAATATCTTTTAGACTTCGCAACTGATCCCGATGTCATAGCACCTTTGCGTTTCTTAAGAGAGCGTGAAATCGTACATTTTCAGAGATTTGGTGAAGTTCTTGATAATCTTAACGAAATCAAGGCAAAGAAAAAATATTATTAATCCCGACAAGCAAATTCTCCGGTTAGAAAATTCAAACCGGAGAATTTGCTTAAATATTGTATTATTGCCAAGTGTAAAGATTTCGCTAAATATTCGATAAAGTGTTTACAGATTCGATTTTTTGTGTTATAATAACATCTGTTTC
>CAKSDT010000081.1 GCA_934446135.1 uncultured Clostridia bacterium | reverse complement strand
CACAATCATAACCGGAGGTCCATGCTATGCTTAAAAGTATAACACAAGTAAACCAGAATGATAAGCAAATTTCAAAAACTGTTAAAAAATTTTTTATTATGTAGGAGGCTGTAGAATAAGTCTCTTTTATTGCTGCTAAAGCACCAAAAATGCCGCGCAGTCGATCAAGAAGTCGACTTGCGCGGCTTTTGTTATCATATACAAAAGCACCTTATGAAGCGGCGCCCATGAATGAACGCTGTATGCGCATAAAAATTTGTATTTCGTTATGTGCGCTTTTCTCCTATTGGTTGTATTTGAAATTGCTTCGTCAATGTCCCGTTTTAAAATATCTCGGTGAGTTAAGACGCCGCTTTTGTGAATCCAATAGTCTTTTTTTCGATTGCCTGTGAATTTACTCGGCGGCAATACGCTTTTATCTCGTTCCAAGCAAACTGCGTCAGAAATCTCTCTCAGCTTGTAATGGTCGGAAATATGGTTCTCAAATTTCCGACCAGTGCGAAAAGATACCGAATTAACCACAATATGATTGTGAAGATTATCTGTGTTCAGATGGGTAGTAACGACGATCTCATAATCCTTGCCCCACATACGCCTTGCAGTTTCCAGGCCAATTTGATGTGCTTCTTCGGGAGTAACCTCGCCGCTTATAAAACTCTGATACCCGTGATAGGCAACATTCCCGCCGAGCTTTCCGAAACGACGCTTAGTAGCCATCATATATTCGTATGCTCTTTGTTTCGGACAGTTGATACCCGAAATATACATCGTTTGATCCGTCTTTTTATCATCCTCAACATAACGGAGTGCTGCATATAAATCTTCATCCAAGAACTTTTTATCAGTGGTTTTGTCAGGGTTACGAGCATAGTCGATTACTTCTTTCAGCCTGTTTTTGACAGGCCAGAATCCGGTGGTAGCCACTCATCATTCACCTCGATTCCGTTTTTAAATTGCTTTACGGTTTCCTTTTCGGGCAGTAAAAGTGCCGAATGAATTTCATCAATCAGCAAAAGCAATTTGCTTTCTACTTCGGGTGTAAGTTCTGATGTGTTGCAAAGCTCACACAATTTGTTATAGAAATCAAAAAAGACATCGGGGAGAACCGTTTTCGGTTCATATCTCAATGCCCTTTGCACAACATATTCACTGACGGATAAATTGCATTTATCTGCGATTTTCTTGATTTTTTCTTTGTCTTTCGGTTTGACTCGAATTTCTATTCGGGCAAATTTCTCTTTTGGATTTCTGGTCATAAAATTCCTTCTTTCTGTATTCGGGGTATTAGGGGTGTCCCCTAAAGAGTAAATCGGCTTAACAGCTGTTTTTGAGTTGGAACTTGCCGTACAAGTTCCCTGCTTGTTACAGTATGAGACACGCGTTACTGTCCTTCTTTTCTCTCGACCTTTCTCAAATAGGAAACACCGTTCTTTGCTTTCTCAAAAGTGAGCGTCAGCATTGCTCCTTCTTCAATCTCAGGGATACCAAGATAACCGGTGTTCTGCCAAGCGGAAGCAATAACCTTACTACCATCTTCAAGGGTAAAGTAGGCAAGAACATTTCTCTTCTTGCCCCAACGCTTGCAGTCAAGCTGTGCATTAAATACGCCGTCCCTCTCATTGGTTAGGTATTCGTCAACACAAATACCTTTTTCATTAAGTTGTCTTAATGATGAATAAGCTCGCATTCAATTTTCCTCCTTGGTTTTAGGAATCTCTTGTTTGATTTCTGTAAAAACAGGACAAACACCGTCGGTTATCATCAAACAACTTTGGTATTCGCGCTGCATACATAGGGTGTTCTTAATTTTGATTTGTTCCGATTTTATTAGATGGTACTGTGTCATAAAGTCCTCCTTTTCTGTTTTGGGCGAAAAAATAACACCTGCCGATTTTTACATCAACAGGTGTTATCAGATAATTTTCTTATTGCTGAATCCCAAATCTTCGCCGGTAAATTCTTCGTAAGCCAAGCCAATCTTTCGGATTCTTTTGTAAATAGCACTATGCGTTTTGTAGCCGAGCTTTTATGCAATTTTCTCAAGCGATATGCCCTCCATACGCATGGTGAGGATTTGTCTGTCCGTTTCGCTGAGCAATGCTAAAAACTTGCTTACTGCCATCGGCTCTAAAACGGTACGGTTCATATCGCTGTCTTCATCGGGGATGTCCCAGTCCATACCGTCATTATTTTCAGCATACCGTTCCTTGAGTTCATCAAGAGATTCGACCGTAACATTCTTTACACGAGTGTGATACCACTTGCGGTAATGGTCGATTTTCTGTCGGCTATTCCGATAATCAAAATCTTCAAAGCAACGGAATTCTTTTGAAGTATTAATGACAGCGTTCATATTGTGGTGAGCCATTGTCTGCGGAACAAGCCAGCTGAACAGATCGGAGATTTCTTCTTCTGACACATAGCCGAAGGTTTCATCCACACCTCCGCCTTTTAGCAGTTCTTTTGCTGCCGGAAGAATCTTTTCCTCTTGCATTTCTTGAATCCAGTACGGCGCTGCATGGGCAAAAATCCATGACGGTTCATAACCGGAATAGATTTCACGCTTTGCACCCAGTCCCATAAAGGGCCAAACCATATACGCATAAGCGTCGATAATGGCAAGCAGAAACAAATCGCTTGCCACCATAGCGATTGCGGCCCTGTTTTGCAATAATTTTCTCGGATTGCGTGGAATGCTGTTTAGTTCCGAACCGCACTTGTCCAAAATGGATTTCGGAATGAAATAAAATGCGGGGATGAAGTCCGCATTTCGAAACGGTGTAATTTCGCCGCTTCGTCTTTTCAATAATATCAGCATATTTTGCACCTCCTTCCCAGAGAGATAACCTCTCTATTTATTAAACGACACAAATGCATTATATTGTTCCTGAATTATAAAAAATATTATAATCTCTTTTGCCTAAAAACTCAATGAGGTTTAGGCAAAAGCCATGTTTAGAGGAGTTTTGATTGACATTTGCTTTCAAATATGATAGTATGTTAGTATGTAAACTTACATACTAAATTAGAAACGGTGGTGATTACTTGATTGTTGATGATTCTATGAAATTCTGCAATTTGCTTGCACAAATGATAAAAGAGGCAAAATTATCAAATATCAAGTTTTACACCGCACTTGGCATAAAAAAACCATACTTTTATGATATTTTAAGTGGCAAAGTGAATCCGCCTCCCCCGGACAGACAAATCGCAATGCTCCAATTGTTAAATCCCAAGCCTGAGCAAATCCCATTGTTTTTTGATTTGGCTGCACAAGAGCGAAATGAAGTGCCCGCTGATATTGCACAAGCTTTAAAAAATAAAGATTTGTGTAGAGAAGTGCGAAATGGTATAGACTACGAAAAATTATTAAAGAACGGAGAGTATAAAGATGAGTGATAATAAAAGAGAACAAGAGAGAACAGAACTTTATCGTACAATATGGGCACTTGCCAATGAACTTAGAGGAAGTGTTGACGGTTGGGATTTCAAACAATATGTTTTGGGTATGCTGTTTTATAGGTATATATCCGAAAATCTTACAACCTATCTGAATAAAGGCGAATGGGATGCGGGAAACACTGATTTTGATTACTCTAAAATCAGTGATGAAGAAGCTTCAGCCGTTAGAGATGAGATGGTACAGGTAAAAGGATTCTTCATTCTGCCTAGTGAATTGTTTGGTAATTTACTAAACAGAATTAAGAAGGCTGATAAAGACGCTAAAGATAAAGCAGAAAAAGACGGAAAAGAAGTAGAAATTGCTGATTTAGACGAAAACCTAAACGAAATATTGCAAACGAACTTTAAAAACATTGAAGCGTCTGCCATTGGTACCCCGAGCGAAGAGAACTTTAAAGGATTATTTGATGATATAGATGTCAACAGCAATAAGCTTGGACCAACAGTAATTAAAAGAAACAAAAGACTTAAAAAGTTAATCACTGTTATCGGAGATATGGATCTTGGTAATTATCAAAATAATTCCATTGATGCTTTTGGGGACACCTATGAGTATCTGATGGGAATGTATGCTTCTAACGCCGGTAAAAGCGGCGGTGAATTTTTCACGCCGCAAGAGGTATCAGAGCTTCTGACAAAAATCTCACTTCTTGATAATAATGGGAAAATGAAAACAGAAGTCAATAAAGTGTATGATCCGGCGGTGGGTAGTGGCTCATTGCTTTTGAAGTTTGCAAAAATTCTCGGCAAAGACAATGTTCGCAATGGATTTTTCGGTCAGGAAATCAACATTACAACTTATAATCTTTGTCGTATCAATATGTTCCTGCACGACATAGGTTACGATAAATTCAGCATTGAACACGGCGACACTTTGACTGATCCTAAACATTGGGATGAAGAACCGTTTGAAGCCATCGTTTCAAATCCTCCGTACTCTATTAAATGGGAAGGCTCTGACAACGGAACACTGATAAACGATCCTCGTTTTTCTCCCGCCGGTGTATTGGCTCCTAAATCAAAAGCGGACTTTGCTTTTATTATGCATTGTCTGCATTGGCTTGCTACAGATGGAACAGCGGCTATTGTTTGTTTTCCCGGTATTATGTATCGTGGTGGTGCGGAACAGAAAATCAGAAAATATCTGATCGATAACAACTATATCGAATGTGTTATTCAGTTGCCTGATAATCTCTTTTATGGAACAAGTATTGCAACTTGCATTATGGTTCTTAAAAAATCAAAAGTTGACAACCAAACTTTGTTTATTGATGCCTCAAAGGAATTTATCAAATCTACCAACAGCAATAAATTGGGGGATGGAACATCAAGCAACGAGCCTAATAATATTCAGAATATATTAAACGCTTATATCAACCGAAAGACTGAAAAGCATTTTACTGCTCTTGTGAAAAAGGAAGATATTGAAAATGCAGATTACAATCTTTCTGTATCAACTTATGTAGAAAGCGAAGATACAAGAGAAGTTATCGACATAGCTGTCCTCAATGAGCAAATATCTCAAATCGTTCAGCGTGAAAATACATTGCGTGCCGAAATCGATGCGATTATAGCTGAAATTGAGGAGGCGTAATGTATGAGATTATCAGATGTGTTATCAAAACCGATAACAACAGATTATGTGCAAATAGAAGGCTTTTTGGGCAGTAGAAAGCTTAAAACCGGAAATTCTAAAAAAATTGCGGTCGGTAAAGTTGCATTAAATTATTATTGTAATAATTGCGGCGATCAGCGCACATTTTATTCCGGGAAAGACTTGTTCTGTATTGGTGTAAACGAAAAGACTGTCAGCATTGACTGTGTTCTTGAATGCCCTCGTTGCGGTGCTTCTGTGCAAATGTGGTTCTTGCTTGAGTGCAGAGAGGAAGATAATATACATAGTCAATATCCTTATGTGCGTATTGCAAAAAGAAGCGAAAAATTTTCTGAATCAGTTTCGCTGAACACCAAATCTTACGGCGATTTTACAAACGCTTTAGAAAAAGCAAAAAGGGCAGCAAGAGAAGGATTCGGCGCAGGATCTATCGTTTATTTGAGAAAGGTTTTTGAAAGAATTATTACCCAAACAGCAGAGGCTGCAAATCCTCCCATTGAAACACGGAAAGCAAACGGTAATCTTAAACCATTTATTCAGATTCTTACGCCAGTAAAAGATCAATGTAATATTATCCCTTCGGAATTTGCTGAAGATGGATACAAACTCTTTGGTGAACTTAGTGATGTAGTTCATGGAGATTATGACGAAGATGAGGCTTTGCAAAAATTTGATGCTTTCTATCGCTTAGTTACCGGCGTACTGGAAAAAATAAAAACTAACAGAGAACTAATGGATGCGATAGGTACATTAGGTTGGCATACCGGAGGTGAGGAAAATGAGTAAATTAGAACAACTTATAAATGAACTTTGCCCAGAAGGTGTAGAATATCGAAGACTTGAAAATTGCTGTGAAATCTTGGATAACAAAAGAAAGCCTATAACAAAATCCGCAAGAGAAGCTGGTAAATATCCGTATTACGGAGCAAATGGTATTCAAGATTATGTATCTAATTATATATTTGATGGCACTTTTATTCTCGTCGGCGAGGATGGTAGCGTTGTAACCGAAATGGGTACACCTATTGTTACTTGGGCGACAGGAAAAATATGGGTGAACAATCATGCTCATATTATTTCAGAGATAAATGGCGTTTTGCTGCGTTACTTATTTCATTATCTACAAACTGTACCTGTTAAACACTTAATTCATGGCAATATTCCGAAATTAACAGGCGGTGATTTTAGAGCATTAAAAATCGCTGTTCCACCTCTACCAGTTCAAGAGGAAATTGTTCGTATATTGGATAAATTTGTGGAACTCACTGCGGAACTCACTGCGGAACTCACTGCGGAACTCACTGCGAGAAAACAGCAGTATGAGTATTATAGAGATGATTTGTTGAGTAAAAATACCAATAAAAAGTCATTAAAACAAATAGCACTATCAAGTCGCTCTGGCGGTACTCCTTTAAAAAGCAATAAATATTACTATGAGAATGGAATTATTCCATGGCTTAGAACGCAAGAAGTTGTTTTTAATGAAATCAATAAGACAGATTGTTTTATCACAGAATTAGCTGTGCAAGAAACATCAGCAAAGTGGATACCTGCAAATTGCGTAATTGTTGCGATTTCGGGTGCATCAGCGGGACGCTGTGCTATAAATAAAATACCATTAACCACAAATCAGCACTGTTTGGCAATAGAAATTAATCCAGAAGTTGCTTTGTATAAATATGTGTTTTATTGTGTTTGTAATCAATATGACGATTTGATTGCAAAAAAAGAGGGTGCACGGGGAGACCTTAATTCTTCAAGAATTTTAGGCTTAGAAATTCCAATTCCATATCCAGAAGATAAGGCAAAGTCTCTTGCAGAACAACAGCGCATAGTTGATACTCTTGATCGATTCGATAAGCTTTGCAATGATATCAGTGAGGGATTACCTGCCGAAATTGAAGCAAGACAAAAACAGTATGAATATTACCGAGATAAGCTCTTGACTTTTAAGAAAAAGGAGGCGGCGGAAAATGAATAGCTTTGAAATTGTGGCAAGCTCTACTGAAAGTACGGTAGTGGCTGAGTACACGCCTGAAAAAAGAAAAAGCACCGACTATCAAAGCGAAGCGGCGCTTGAACAGGATTTTATAAATCGCCTTGTCAGTCAGGGCTACGAATACATTACTATAAAAAGCGAACAGGACTTAATTGACAACCTCCGTACACAGCTTGAAAAACTGAATAACTACACCTTTTTCGATAAAGAGTGGAACGACTTTTACAACAGCGTTATTTCAAACGGTAATGATGGAATTGTAGAGAAAACCCGCAAAATACAGGAAGATTATCTGCAAAACCTTACCCTTGATAACGGTTATGTAAAAAATATCAAACTGATAGATAAAACCAACATTCATAATAATCATTTGCAGGTAATAAACCAGTATGAAGAAGACGGCGGAAAGCATGATACTCGTTATGATGTGACGATTTTGGTAAACGGATTGCCGTTGGTGCATATTGAGCTTAAAAAACGAGGGAATGCAATTCGAGAAGCGTTTAACCAAATCAATCGATACCAGCGTGACAGCTTTTGGGCAGGCAGCGGATTGTATCAGTATGTACAGCTGTTTGTAATCTCCAATGGTACACACACAAAGTATTATTCTAACACAA
>CAKSDT010000080.1 GCA_934446135.1 uncultured Clostridia bacterium | reverse complement strand
AAACTGCGAGCCGGAGGCAAAAAAGTCTCCGGCTCAATTTTTCTGAACTTCCCGTGTTCTGAAAAATTATTCAAACATTGCAGTCTTTCTGTCATCCTTTTTCTGCTGATTCTGCTGATTTTGGTTCTGGTTCTGCTGGTTCTGATTTTGGTTTTGCTGATTTTGTTTGTTTTGATTTTTGTTTGACATATTTTTTCCAAACCTTTCTGTCCGCAAACTTATTTACCGTCATACGCATTTCCTGCGGACATAAAAAGGCGTATAACGCTTTTTTGCCGAAAAAATTAATAAATCCTTTCGGATAGAGATATTTTGTGTAAATTTAAAAAAAATATTATATTTTTTTCAAAAACTATTGCATTTTTTTAAACAATCTGTTATAATATCTTTTGTTCTTAAATTTAATACATAGCGGTATAGTGTAACGGTAACACTAATGACTCTGACTCATTCATTTAAGGTTCGAATCCTTATACCGCTGCCAAAAGCGGCAAGTCATACGGCTTGCCGCTTTTACTTTCATAAAATTTTGCAAAAAAATAAACCCGCAAAAGCGGATTTATTATTTTACCTATTAGTTTCCTAAATCTACTACTTTGATAGCCTTAACTCCGTTATTTTCCTTTTTACCGTCGCGGGCTTTAAAGAATTTTTCGGCAACCTGCGGGAAAAGTGCATAACTTAGGACATCTTCTTCAGATTTTGCAATATCTTTTGCTTCTTCTCTGTACTTTGGAAGTTCAGGTTTTAAAAGGTCTGCCGGACGGCAAGTGATAACTTTTTCATTGCCTATGGCAAGTTTTCTCACTTCCTCATTAACTTTGCCCGGAAGTTGACCGTACTCTCCTCTTAAAAGTCCCTTTGACTCTTTCGAAATCATTTTATATCTTCCCATTAAGACATTCAAAACCGCCTGGGTTCCGACAATCTGGCTTGTAGGAGTTACAAGCGGCGGATAACCGAAGTCCTTACGAACTCTGGGAACTTCTGCCAAAACTTCATAATATTTATCTTCGGCATTTGCCTGTTTAAGTTGTGAAATAAGGTTTGAAAGCATTCCACCCGGAACCTGGTACAAAAGTGCATTAGGATCAACATTTAAAACCTTAGGGTCTAAAATTCCTTCTGCTTTTAATTTATTTGCAACTGTTCTGAAATGAGCCGCAACTTCACTTAAAAGTTTAAGGTCAAGACCTGTATCTCTCTCTGTTCCCTTAAGAGTTGCAACCAAAGATTCTGTGCAAGGGTTTGAAGTTCCGTTTGCAAGCGGTGACAAAGCACAGTCTACAATATCAACACCTGCCTGAGCCGCCATAAGGTTTGTCATATCACCTGTACCTGCGGTATTATGGGTGTGAAGATGAATCGGAACACCGATATTTTCTTTAAGTTTTTTAACAAGATTATAAGCATCGTGAGGCAAAAGAAGATTTGCCATATCTTTGATACAAATAACATCTGCACCCATTTTTTCGAGGTCGCAGGCAAGTTTAACAAAATAGTCTATGTTGTGAACAGGGCTTACAGTGTAAGAAATTGCAGTTTCACACATTCCGCCGTATTCTTTAACAAATTTTACTGCCGACTGAAGATTTCTCTTGTCATTTAATGCGTCAAACACTCTTACTACATCAATGCCGTTTTCGATTGACTTTTTGCAGAACTGTTCAACAACATCATCTGCATAATGTTTGTAACCTAAGATGTTCTGACCCCTAAAAAGCATCTGAAGTTTTGTGTTAGGCATTGCTTTTTTAAGAGTTCTCAATCTTTCCCATGGGTCTTCGTTCAAAAATCTCATACAAGCGTCAAATGTTGCACCGCCCCAGCACTCGAGTGACCAATAACCGATTTTATCAAGTGTTTCGCAAGCAGGAAGCATATCTTCAAGTTTCATTCTTGTTGCTGCCTGAGACTGATGAGCGTCACGGAGAATTGTATCTGTAATAAACAGTTTATTCATAGTTTTTCATTCCTCTCCAAATTAAAGTTTAATACAAGGAACCGTAAAACCGCTTTGGAACAAAATTCTGTCCAAAAGCGATTTTACATTCCAAACTTTTTAACCAAACAAAGCAATTAATACGCCGGCTGCAATAGCAGAACCGATAACGCCTGCAACGTTCGGTCCCATAGCGTGCATAAGAAGAAAGTTTTTCGGATTTTCTTTCTGACCTACAACCTGTGAAACCCTGGCTGCCATCGGAACTGCAGAAACACCTGCCGAACCGATAAGCGGATTAATCTTATTCTTTAAGAACAAGTTCATAAATTTAGCAAGTAATACGCCGCCTGCCGTACCGAATCCGAATGCAACAACACCCATAACGATAATCTTTATTGTTGAAAGACTTAAGAATGTTTCAGCCGTTGCGGTAGCACCAACCGAAATGCCAAGGAATATTGTAACAATATTCATAAGTTCGTTCTGAGCAGTTTTTGCTATTCTGTCAACAACACCGCATTCTCTTGCAAGGTTACCAAGCATAAGACAAGCAACCAAAGGACCTGCTGAAGGAACCAAAAGTGTAACGAACACGGTAACAACTATAGGGAAGAGAATTTTTTCGGTTTTCGAAACTTTTCTCAAAGGTTTCATCGCGATTGATCTTTCGCCTTTTGTTGTAAGGAGTTTCATAATAGGCGGCTGAATTACAGGAACAAGTGCCATATATGAATAAGCCGCAACCGCAATAGGTCCTAAAAGATGAGGAGCAAGTTTTGTTGTTACAAAAATTGCTGTAGGACCGTCGGCACCGCCGATGATACCGATTGAACCTGCTTCTGCCGGAGTAAATCCCAGATATCTCGCACCTATGAATGTAATGAAAATACCGAGTTGGGCAGCAGCACCCAAAAGAAGGCTCTTCGGGTTTGCAATCAACGGTTCAAAGTCTGTCATTGCACCTACACCGAGGAATATAAGACAAGGATAAATTCCGAGTTTTACACCAAGGTACAAATAATCTATAAGTCCCGGAGTAACTGCATTTGTTGCTTTGAACAAATCCCAGTGAACATGACCGTTTGCAAAAAGTTCTTCATGAAACATTTCAGCACCCGGAAGATTTGTAAGAAGCATACCAAACGCTATAGGCAAAAGCAAAAGCGGTTCAAACTGTTTTACAATTGCAAGATACATAAGAACGAAAGCAATAAGAATCATTATTATGTACTTATAGTTTGACGCAATCATTGCAAAACCTGTCTGATTTAAAAAGTTCATAACCGCCTGCATAGGTGTTGCCGAACCTGTGAAAATATTATCAATATGGACAGTTTTGATATCTGCCTGCTTTGTGGCATCTATATCGCTTGAATTTTCCATATACTGAAAATCTGCTTCAACTGTAGGAAGATTCTTTTCATCATAGTTTTTGATTTGGGCATTTACTTTCACATTCATTTCGCCGCCCGCATCAAGTTGTCCGACGCTTTGAAGAAACTGAATTTCTTCGCCGTCTGCATTTAAAGTACCTACAAATGCTATTGATGTTTTGCCCGAATTTACAACAGTAAACGACAAAACTCCCGAAGTCTTATCATAAGACGCATTTTTAATACCTAATACTTCTGTATTTCCCTGTGCCATACAAGGCATTACGCTGATTACTAAAATAAGGCACACAAGAATTGCAGAGAAAATTCTCTTTTTCATCATTATGCTCTCCTTATTAATTATTTAATTGTACAAAGAAGTGTACCCGCTTCAACAGATGTTCCCTTTGCAACACAAACAGATGTAACTGTTCCGTCTGCACCTGCCATAATTTCGTTTTCCATTTTCATTGCCTCAAGAATCATAAGAACATCGCCTGATTTAACGGTGTCGCCCGCTTTAACCTTAACATCTAAAATAGTACCCGGCATAGGCGATTCGATTTTTTCGCCCTCTCCTGCTGAAGCACTTGGTGCAGCAGCCTTTGGTTCTTCTTTTTTAGGTGCTTCTTTTTTAGCGTTTTCAGATGCTTTAATTTCTTCTTCACTCATAAGTTCAACTGCGATTTCGTAATCTGTTCCGTTTACATTAACTTTATACTTTTTCATTTAAATTTCCTCTTTTCTCTGATTTTCTTACATTTTTTTGAAAGATAAAACTTTTATTGCTTCGACATCAGTTCCGAGTTCTTCCGCAATTACTGCACAGGAAGCGGCAATAAGTTTTTGTCTGTCAGGAATTTCAGAAGATTCCGAAACTGTCTGAACGCTTTTTGCCGTAGTCTGCTGAGTGTTATCTTCCTTGATAAAAGTCTTGCACAACGCACCCATTACGGAACAAATTATAATGATACAAATAAGTCCTACAAATACGGTTACAAGACCCATTACAATAACAAACCAGTTTGCTATTTCCATATTGTTTTCCTCCTTTCAGACCACATAGGTTTTTCTTTTATCAGCAAATAAAACTGCTTTTTAAGAAGTAATAATATTTACTAACAAAAATAACTCCAAATTATCAGCATTATATCACAAATTGCAATATTTAACAATACTTTTTTTCCATTTTTTCAAAATATTCCGATATTTTTTGCGGATTTTCAGAAAAACTGCCCTGAACCATAGTATCTTTGCCTCCGCCTTTTCCGGAAAGTGCGGCATTTAATTCTTTGATTTCATCTCTTAAATTAATCGTTTTGCTTCCGATTATGTATCTTACTTTATCTGCATCTGTGATAAATCCGGCAAAAAAGCCAAACCTTTCAACACCCTTATTTACCGCTATTCTCACTGCATCAGTATTATCAGTGTCAAAAAACGCAAAAGGCTTTTCGGAAGTTTCGGCAACCAAAAGGCAATATTTTTCAGTCATTTCAACAAGTTTTTGCTTTTCATTGTCATAATTTTCTTTAAGTTTTGCAACGCTTATGCCGATTTCTTCCTGTTTTACCGACAAAAGACCCGATATATCTTTTGCACAATCCTTGAGATATTTAAAATCACCATATACATCAAATCCGCATTTTACTATAAATCTTGTTCCTCCCCTGAAATTCATATAATCGTAAATTTTGATTATTCCCACCTCAGAGGTGGTTTTTAAGTGAGGTGCACAACAGGCACACATATCGGTATCCTCAATTTCAACTATTCTTACATTTTCTTTTAAATCGAGTTTGCTTCTGTATGTAAGTGCCTCAGGATTTTCGGGGTAATAGCAGAAAATTTTCTTGTTATTAAATACAACTTCATTAGCAGCCAGTTCCGCTCTGTCTATCTGCTCTTTGGTAAGCGGAATGTTAATATCCATAGTTATATACTCGCTTCCTAAGTGAAAACCTGTGTTTTCTGCACCGTAAAGATTGTGCAGCGTTCCGGTTAAAATATGCTCGCCGGTATGATTTTGCATATTTCTGTATCTGACGGAAAAATCAATTTTACCGTAAACTTCTTTGCCGGTTTCTAAAGGCTTTTTTAAATAATGAATAATTTCATCTTCTAAAATTTCAACTTTTTCAACATCTATGCCGTTTAAAGTGCCTTTATCACAGCATTGTCCGCCCTCTTCCGGGAAAAACAAAGTCCTGTCAAGAACTATTTTGTATAATTCATTTTCTTTCTCACAAGATACGGCTTTTGCATTGAATTCCGTTAAATATGCGTCTTTATCGTAAAGTTTTTCTGTCATAAAATCATTCCTTTCAGAAATATACTTAGGTTATTGTATCATTTTATTGTCTAATTAGCAAGAAATTATTGACAAAATAAGTGAAATACTATAGAATAGGTATGAATTTTTTTAGAACAGGAAGGCAATTAAATGGAACAGAAAAATGTTTATGATATACTCTTGGAAAGAGGACTTATTGCACAGACAACACATCCGGAAGAAATAAGAGAACTTTTGGGAAAAGAAAAAGTTTCTTTTTATATCGGATTTGACCCTACCGCTGACAGTCTTCATGTAGGTCATTTTCTTCAGATGGTCGTTATGAAGCATATGCAGGATGCAGGCCACCGTCCCATCGCATTGGTAGGAGGCGGAACAGGTCATATCGGCGACCCTTCGGGAAGAACCGATATGCGTCAGATGATGACAACCGAAACAATTAATCACAACTGCGAAAGATTTAAAGAACAGTTATCAAGAATTATTGATTTTTCAGACGGAAAAGCACTTATGGTAAATAATGCCGACTGGCTCCTGGAATTAAACTATATTGATTTTATAAGGGACATCGGTTCGTGTTTCTCGGTAAACAAAATGCTTACTGCAGAGTGTTTTAAACAAAGGCTTGAAAAAGGTCTTTCATTCCTTGAATTTAACTACATGCTTATGCAGGCATATGATTTTTATGTTTTGAATAAAGATTACAACTGCAAAATAGAACTTGGCGGCGATGACCAGTGGTCAAACATTCTCGCAGGTCTTGAACTCTGCAGGAAGAAATCGCAAAAACAGGTTTACGGTATGACGTTTACCCTTCTTACAACATCTGAGGGTAAAAAGATGGGTAAAACAGCAAAAGGTGCTTTGTGGCTTGACCCCGAAAAATGTTCGCCCTATGATTTTTATCAGTACTGGGTTAATGTTCAGGACAGTGATGTAATTAACTGCCTTAAACTTGTTACATTTGTTCCGATGGATGAAATCCGTGAAATGGAAAAATGGGAAGGTCAGCAGTTGAACGAAGCAAAGAAAGTTCTTGCTTATGAAGTTACAAAACTTGTTCACGGCGAAGATGTAGCAAACCAGGTTAAAGAGGCAGCCGAAAAAGTATTTTTAAACGGCGGTATTTCTGAAGATATGCCAACAACCGAAATATCTAAAGACGATATCGGAAGTATGGGTATTATGACACTTTTGGTTAAAACAAAACTCGCCTCGTCAAACGGTGAAGCAAGAAGGCTTATCCAGCAAAACGGTCTTGCTGTAAACAATGAGAAATACACAGATGTAAACGGAAAAGTAACGGACGACCTTTTTGAAGACGGTGTTATGATTATCAAAAAAGGTAAGAAAGTTTTCCACAGAGTTATTGTTAAATAAATCCATTCCGCACATTTACTTGTGTGGAATTATTTTTAAGGAGATATGACATATGAAAAAAATAATGAAGGCTTTTACCTTAAGTTACGACGATGGCATCGAATCCGACTTAAAATTCATCGAACTTTTAAACAAATACAACTTAAAATGCACATTTAATTTAAACAGCGGACTTTTGGACCGGGAATCAAGTTTTGAATATAAAGGATTTAAAGTTAAAAGATTGCCTTCCAAAGGCATCAAAACCATATATGCAGGTCATGAAATTGCAATTCACGGCAGAACCCATATAGATCCTCCGGAAATTGCAGATGAGAAACAGTTTGAAGAAGAATTTCTTCTGGATAAAATCTGCCTTGAAGATATGTTTGAACAAAAAATCGTAGGTGCAGCATACGCCTACGGAAGATATGATGACAGAACTATTGAATATTTGAACAAAATAGGAATTAAATATTCAAGATTGGCATCAGAAAAAAGTAATAATTTCGATACTCAAACCGATCTTCTGAGATTTGTTCCTACAAATCATCATAATGACGCGGAAGTTATGGAAAATATTGACAGATTTTTGGCAATGGAAAATCCCGAAAAACCTCAGATTTTCTACCTTTGGGGACATTCATACGAATTTGACGGCGACAAAAATTGGGATTTTATAGAACAAGTATTTAAAAAAGTTTCAAACCGTGATGATATCTTTTACGGCACAAACAAACAGGTATTTGAGTATTACGGATTAATATAAT
>CAKSDT010000079.1 GCA_934446135.1 uncultured Clostridia bacterium | reverse complement strand
AAATTGCCTATTGCACAATACATAATTTTATAGTATAATTATATGAATAAATTATTAAATAACGAAAGAGTGAATAATAAAATGAAATTAGGAATAGTTGGTCTCCCAAATGTTGGAAAAAGTACCCTCTTTAATGCAATTACTAAGGCAGGGGCTCAATCTGCAAACTACCCATTTTGCACTATTGAGCCAAATGTCGGAGTTGTTGATGTTCCCGATGAACGAATTAATGTTCTCGGCAAAATGTACAATTCGGCTAAAATTACCCCTGCATCTATAGAATTTGTCGACATAGCAGGTCTTGTTAAGGGTGCAAGCCGCGGTGAAGGTCTTGGGAATAAATTTTTATCTCACATTCGCGAAGTTGACGCAATTATTCATGTTGTAAGATGCTTTGAAGACCCTAACATAATTCATGTAGACGGCAGTGTTGATGCGTTAAGGGATGTGGAAACCATAAATCTTGAACTCGTGTTTGCAGATTTGGAAGTTGTAGAAAAAAGACTCGAAAAGGCAAAGAAAATGTCAAAATCAGGTGAAAAAAAATATTTGGCAGAGATTGAACTTTTGGAGAGAATTAAGGAAGTTCTTGAAGGCGGGAAAAGTGTCCGCACCATGGAATTTTCTGAAGATGAACAAAAAATCATAAAAGAATACACTCTTTTAACCGCAAAACCCGTAATATATGCTGCTAATGTTTCCGAAGATGATTTTGTAAACGGAATAGAAAATAATCAGATGGTTTCAAAACTATCTGAAATTGCAAAGTCAGAGGGTGCAGAAATACTTCCGATTTCAGCCAAGATTGAAGAAGACATATCTTCTCTTGACCCTGAAGAAAAAGAAATATTTCTTCAGGAGATGAACCTCAATCAGTCAGGTCTTGACAGGCTTATAAAGAAAAGTTATGAACTTTTGGGACTTATAAGTTATTTAACATCAGGAGAAGATGAAACAAGAGCATGGACAATAAAAAAAGGAACAAAAGCACCGCAGGCTGCAGGGAAAATACATACTGATTTTGAAAGAGGCTTCATAAGAGCCGAAGTCATTTCGTATGATGATCTTATGAAGTGTCAAAGTATGACTGCCGCAAAGGAAAAAGGTCTGGTAAGATCTGAGGGTAAAGAATATGTGGTCAAAGACGGTGACATTATTCTTTTCAGATTTAATGTATAATTACAATAAGAACCCTTATTGTTTTGAGGGTTCTTATTATATAAATACCACCCGCTATGCAGGTGGTATTTATTTTATGAAAGTGACACATCTAAAAACATCATAAGTGCAAATCCGGCGACAATGCCCATTGTTGCCAAATACGGACTCGCCTTTTGATTTTGCTGACATTCCGGTATGAGTTCGTGTACTGCGACCAAAATCATTGCCCCTGCCGCAAATGACAGTGCATATGGCAAAATAGTTCTTATATATACAACTGCTGCTGCACCTATTACGCCGGACACCGGCTCTACCAAACCGGACATCTGCCCTATTATAAAACTTTTTTTCCTTGAACATCCTTCCCTTCTTAAAGGAAGCGAAACTGCTGCACCTTCAGGAAAGTTCTGAAGCCCTATTCCTATTGCAATGGTAATTGCACACATAAGACTTTCTGCATTAAATCCAGTTAAATTTAATGCTCCAAATGCAACTCCGACTGCCAAACCTTCCGGAATATTATGGAGCGTAATAGATAAAACTAAAAGCAGTACCCTGTTAATTTTATCGGAATTAGCAGCCGAATCCGATGAAGTCCTGTTTCTTGCATATGTTACACATTTGTCTGATGCCCACATAAAAACAGCACCAAACAAAAATCCTACAGTAACAACAAACCAAGCCGGTAACGAGAGATATTTTTCAGCGTTTTCAATTGCCGGTTGCAAGAGTGACCAAAAACTTGCCGCAATCATTACCCCCGCAGCAAATCCTAACATCAAATTTAAAATTCTGTAATCTGTTTTCTTAAAGAAAACAACTGTTGCTGCACCCAGTGCCGTTACAAACCAAGTGCCTAATGTTGCTATAAGTGCCATAAGTATTACATTATTCATAAAATCACCTAATATCAATCTATGAAAAAGTTACAGGATAGTGATTATTTATAATAATACAAATAAAAAGATGTTATAATTTCGCTAAGATTTACAAAATGTTGCTGTATTAATTGACAATTAAAAATCATTAGTTTATAATTATCCATGAGGAGAGATTTTAATGAGAAAAACTAAAATAATAAGTACAATAGGACCTGCCTGCAGTGATGAAAAAATATTTAAAGAAATGTGTCTAAGCGGGGTTAATGTTGCAAGGTTAAACTTTTCGCACGGGGATCATGAAGAACAAAAAGCAAAAATAGATATGGTCAAAAAAGTTCGTGAAGAACTTAACTTTCCTATAGCAATAATGCTGGACACTAAAGGTCCGGAATACAGAATTAAGACATTTAAGAATTCCAAAATTGAACTAAACGACGGGGATAGATTTACTTTTACTACAAGGGATGTTTTGGGAGACGAAACTATTGTTTCAGTTAATTACGACGGTCTGGCAAATGACATAGAAATCGGCGACCGTATTCTTGTTAATAACGGTCTTGTTATTTTTGAGGTTACGGACAAAAATGATACCGATGTATTTTGTAATACATTAGTCGGGGGCGTACTCTCAGATAGAAAAAGTATGAGTTTTCCGAATAAAGTACTCAAAAATGTGTATCTTAGCGAACAGGATAAAAAAGATATATTGTTCGGAATTGAAAATGATGTTGACTTTATTGCCGCTTCATTTGTATCCCAAAAACAGGATTTGGTTGATTTAAATACTTTTCTCAGAGAAAACGGCGGGGATAATATCTCTGTTATAGCAAAAATTGAGAACAGAGCGGGAATTGACAATATTGAAGAAATCTGTCAGGAATGTGAAGGCATTATGATCGGTAGAGGCGATTTAGGCGTTGAAATACCGTTTACTGAACTTCCTGCAGTTCAAAAGTATATCATAACGAAATGCCGCCTTTTGGGAAAAAGAGTTATAACAGCAACAGAAATGCTTGAATCGATGATTTATAATCCGCGGCCTACCAGGGCAGAAATTTCAGATGTAGCAAATGCGGTCTATGACGGTACAAGTGCAGTTATGCTCTCGGGTGAATCTGCCGCAGGAAAATATCCTGTTGAAACTGTAAAAACAATGGCTCAAATAGTTGAAGAAACAGAAAAACACATAAATTATATCAAAAGATTCAGAAACACAGAGTTTAAAATAAAAAACAATGTTGATGCAATTTCACACGCAACATGCACCATGGCAATAGATATTAAGGCAAAAGCAATAGTTGTTACATCAATGTCAGGTATGACAGTCAGGATGGTTTCAAGATTCCGTGCCCCGACAGATATTATAGGTATGGCGACCAACAAAAAAGTCTGGTATAAACTTGCACTCTCGTGGGGTGTTCGTCCGATCCTAAGCGAACAGTTTAATTCAACGGATGTACTGTTTTACCATGCTCTGTCAGCAGCAAAAAATGAACTTAATCTACAAAATAACGATATCGTTGTTATGACCGGCGGAATTACAAACGGCAAATCGGGAAATACAAATCTTATTAAAATCGAAACTGTTTAAACATGGAAATCGTATAAGCAATATCTAAAATTCCACTCCTCTTTATGGGTGGAATTTTGCATACAGAAAAACAGTCCTATAAAGGACTGTTTTGGCTTTCGCGTTCATTATAGATGCAGGCACTTTTTTATTTATTCTATGCTAACACTCATCTCTATATCCTAAAACAATTATTTCAATAACCTTTCTTATATAGTCATAATTTTGCGGCAGTGTTACATTTATTTTTTCTTAGGATACAGATCAAAAAGTTGTGTTATCGCAAGATACATTTCTGCATAATAAGGTGTTACTGACTCGGAAATATAGCACTCCTTAACATATAACTCATCATTCGTTACATATGCTAAAATATAGTAGCAAGCGCAGAAATGGAAGCTCTAAAGTAATTTGCCTTTTTTGCATTTTTAAATTTTTCATATTCTTTAGCGATTACTTGTGATTCCTTTTCAAATAATTCAACCAAACGAGTTTTAATATCAATTGTTGTATTTTTCTGCTTTTCTATTTTTTCGCTTAAGAGCAACACACTTTCTACAGGATGCTTTTCTTTGTAATAGCCAATTGGAACAAAACTATCATTATTCTTTACAAAGTAATAGTCGAACTCTGATGTTTCAATATCGAATTCCTTCAATCCATTCTTATATACAAAAGGATTATTATTAAACATACTAACAAATCGATCATAACAATCAACCAATTTTGCCATGACATCATCACTTGGTTGCACATCATCTGCAAAAGTTATACCTTTATATTCTTCATACAGTTTTTTTGCTTTGTCAGTATTATATTGATATTTTTCAAGATTGCCCTGCAACCATATATATTGGTTATTTGTCATATCCTATCACCTCGGTTCATTTAATCATTTTCTTTTTTACTTTTAGAAGAATAATCTTTCTTACACTCTGCTCTATTCTCTCTTTTGAAATCTTACCAGATTCAACCGCTTTTAAAATAGCATTATGCGTACCGGTTAAATCTGATGGCATCAATATCATATCAGCTCCTGCATTAACCGCTTTAACTGCAGCATCTTCTGCTGTATATTCTTTCGTAATAGCACCCATACTAAATGAATCTGTAATTATAATTCCATTATAGCCAAGCTCATTGATCAGCATATCCGTTATAACTTCTTTTGATATAGAAGATGGAACTTTTTCTTCTGTCGCATTAGTTAATGTCATATGTGAAATCATAATAAAATCTGCTCCCGCTTCAATTCCTGATTTAAAGGGCAAAAATTCAGACTGTCTTAATTCTTCAAGTGTTCTTTTACTTTCAGAATACCCTGTATGCGAGTCTATATATGTGCTACCATGACCAGGAAAGTGCTTTAATGTGGCGGATACACCATTATCTTGAAGCCCTTTTACTGTGTTTGCTACCATAGGAGCAACAATTTCTGGTTCATTTCCAAATGATCTATCGCCAATTTCTTTATTACTTTCATTGATAATAACATCTGCATCTGGAGCAAAATTCACATTAAATCCCAGCTCGTTTAATTCTATACCCAAAGTTTTTCCAACTTCATAAGCCTTTTTAGGATCTTTTGTGTCTCCTATTTCTTTCATAGGTGGCTGTTTAGTCGTTCCCATTGCAGAATTACTTCCTAATCTTGTAACTCGTCCTCCTTCTTCATCTACACTTATAAACAATGGTATCTTTGAATACTCTTGAGTTTTTGATATCATCTCTATAGTTTGCTCTCTATCCTCAAAATTTTGGGCAAAGTAAACAATACCACCAATCGGATAACTTTCTAACGCTTTTTTGGTAGCTCCTCCTGCTCTAACAACGGTACCTACATTCGTTATTTCTTCTGGAGTCACAAACATCATCTGATAAATCATATCACTGATGGACATATCTTTCATTATTTCACCAACAAGCTTTTCTTCTTCTGACTCACCAGATTCCTGCACATTGCTTTGAGTTATCACATTACTATTAACCGTATTTTTCTTTGTTGTACATACACCAACAAAGTAGCCTGACATAAATATAGCAAATTCTATTAATACTAGTACACTAGCAATAACAATCTTTGCTTTAGTATTAGATTTCCGTTTTCTTCTGTTAGTCATTTTTATTCCTCCACCTCTACTATGTATCCCATTTTGCCAGAATAGTGCATTGAAACATCATTTGTCGCATCATTGAAGTACCATACACCATTAACCTTAAATACCATCCAATAATTTTCATCAACACCATCTTCATCATAATATGTTGGTTCTCCTGACAACCAATTGATATATGTTATATCCTCTCCATCTACAGATGACAGTTTTTCAAGTCCGTGTCTTTCTATGTATTCGTATGCCTCAATTTCATCTGCAAACTTCATTGCATCGGTGAATTCTTTGACATACTGCCCTGTGTTTCCTATCATCCGCAAGCCAACACCCGAATTAATTGCTATTATCACCGTTTGATCCACTACCGCCTCTACATCTCCTTTTCCTAATGCTCGGCCTTGAATTTACACATTCTCTCTATTTTTCATTAAACTTAAATAAATTCAGTCCTATTTCCTCATCAAAATATCTGTCAACAGATCCGTCTATTATGGTGATTACCATTTCACAGGTTGCACTTACGACAACTCTGTTCAAATGACCGCCGAATACCTCGCCTTTTTCATTTCCAGCACTCATATGAATATGAGTATAAAATTCGCCATTCATTGTATTTATTGTTCCGGTCAAGGAAGTAATCTCAAAATACCCTTGAAACGAATTAGAGTAATGTACACGATTTGAATTTGTATTTTTTTCAATTTTTATCTTATCGGATTTTCAATAGCAAAAACCGCTGATTTTACCCCTGTCCCCGGTTCAAGTCCGGTAAAACCGGTGGGTGCATCTACTGTTTTTTAGTCAAATCGAATTTTTCAAAAATGCTCAAAAACCGCATAAGAATGCGGTCAAAACAGATTGCATCTATTTTGACCGCAAATTCTGGCGACTCGGAAGAGACTCGAACTCTCGACCTCCTGCGTGACAGGCAGGCGTTCTAACCAACTGAACTACCGAGCCAAATTCAACTGACAAAATGTATTTTAACATAAAACTAACAGTTTGTCAATATAAATTTAACTTGCTGCACGAAAAAATGCAGCAAGTCAAATAACCCTCTTTTATTAAAGAGATCTCTTATCGTCCTTAACTTTCTGAAGCATTGAAGTAAGAGTTGTGTCAAGGTCATTAAGTGATTTTGCAACATACTCTTTTGTAGCCATACGCATATTTCTTGCCTCATTTTGAGCCTGCTCCATAATTTTTGCTGCTTCAGCATTAGCCTGTCTTGTAATTTCATTTTCAGCGACAAGTGTCAATGCTTTGTCATTAGCGGCTTTAACAACATTATCAGCCTCTTTTTGAGCATCTATCAAAATTCTCTGTCTTTCCTCTGTGATGTACTTAGCCTGTTTTAATTCTTCCGGGTATTTAAGTCTGATATCCTGAATCGCTTCAAGAAGTTCGTCCTTATCAACAAAAGACTTTGATGTAAAAGGAATAGTCCACGAACTTTCGATAGCCTCTTCCAATACATCAATCAGGTTCATAATATCCATAATAAAAATCCTCCTACAATTCTTTAAGTTTATTTGTGATTTTATCCATTATTACTTCAGGAACAAGTCCGGAAAGATCTCCGCCCAAATGCCCCACTTCTTTTACAATACTTGAACTAAGATAAGAATACTCTTGTGAAGTCATCATAAACATAGTTTCAACATCACCAATAAGTTTCTTGTTTATGAGTGCCATTTGAAATTCATACTCAAAATCAGAAATTGCCCGCAATCCTTTGACAATCACGCACGCACCTCTGCTTTTTGCATAATCAACCAAAAGTCCGGTAAATGTATCGAATTCAACATTGGAAAGGTCCTTAGTCACACTTTTTAAAAGTTCTATTCTTTCTTCTATTGAAAACAAAGGCTTTTTGTTACTGTTAATCGAAACAGTAACAATAACTTTGCCAAAAATTTTTGCCGACCTTCTAATTATATCAAGATGTCCGTTAGTGACAGGGTCAAAACTGCCGGGATATATTGCAATTCTCATAATAAATTATCCTTTTGGAGAAAGGTGATATACACCCTCCCAT
>CAKSDT010000078.1 GCA_934446135.1 uncultured Clostridia bacterium | reverse complement strand
GTCTAAAATTCCGTTCATATGTGCTATTGCAATACCGTAATTGATTATAGGGATATTTTGCTGTTTAGCACTTTTAATTCTGTGTGCTATATCGCGTGTTGTTATCATACAGCCTCCGCATTGAAATATTACTGAGAACTCTGAAAGGTCATCAGGAAAATCTTTGCCCGAGCAAGTTATAATATTTACATTCTTATCTGTATGTTTCTTTATCCATTTTGGAATTTTCACGGTTCCTATATCATTACATTGTCTGTGATGAGTACATCCTTCGGCAATAAGAACGGTATCGCCGTCTTTTAAATTTTCTATTGCATTTACGGCTTCTATTGAATTTTGTAAGAATCCCTTATAACGGGACATAATTATAGAAAATGATGTAAGTGGTATTTCTTTCGGAACAATCTTTGATACATAATCAAATGCCTGACTGTCCGTTATAACCATTTTAGGCGGAGTTTTAAGCATCATAAGGGCCTGAGAAAGTTCGGTTTCCTTAACCGTTATTGTAATGCCGTCCCCATCTAAAATATCTCTCAGAACTTCCTGCTGGGGAAGAATAAGTCTGCCTTTCGGGGCTGCCTCATCTATAGGAGTGACAAGAATTACTACATCGTTTTTAGAAATTTTGTCCCTGATAAGATATTTTTCATCCTTTTCTGCGATAAGAGTTGCCAGCATTTCTTTTAGTTCATATATATTTGTTCCGTTTGTTGCACTTACTTCAATCTCATTGGCATTTTCTAATTTGGTTTCTGCTTTGTCCCATTTATTGTAAGCGATTATATAAGGTGTTTTATTGTTCTTAAAAACATCTAAAAGTTGTTTTTCGCATTTTTTGATACCGATTTGTGAATCAACAACAAGAACAGCAATATCTACTGTGTTTAGCACTTTTTTTGTCTGCTTAATTCTAAGTTCTCCGAGATTACCCTCATCATCAAAACCGGGAGTATCGACAACTACGCACGGACCGAGAGGAAGAATTTCCATAGACTTTGTAACAGCGTCGGTTGTAGTTCCCAAAACATCTGAAACAACTGAGATGTTTTGCCCTGTTATTGCATTAACAAGGCTGGATTTACCGGCATTTCTTCTTCCAAAAAAACCAATATAAGTTCTTTCGCCGCTGGGTGTGTTATTAAGTCCCATACTGATCACCAATCTTTCATCTTATTTATCAAAACCTGCATTTAAGGGGTTAAATATCTGAGATGCCTGTTTTTGTGTAAGATTAATTCCGAAAACATCTTTGTAATATTTAACTGTTTCTTCTGTAATATCAATATCTTTAAATAATTCAGGATATGTTGCCTTTGCAAGGTAAAGAAGTGTAATAGGAGTATCAACACCCGGTGTGTAACTTCTATACATACCAAGAGGCATTTTATACACTTTTTTATTGGTTACAGCGGAAATCTTACTCCAGTCAAAGTTTCCTGTTGTGTTGTTGTAAAGATCGTCAGGCATTGCTTTTGTAAAGTTTGTTACAAATATAATTTCAGGATCCCATCCGTAAATTTGTTCCATACTTACTGCTTGTGCATTGTCACCTTTAAGTTCTTTTGCAACATTTTTTGCACCTATTGCATCAGCCCACCAATCACCAAAGAAGTTATCACCCGAAGTCAGAATGTTGTTTTCGCTGTATTGGAACAAGAAAAATACTTTTGCTTTTTCATTGTCAGAAAGATTTTTTGTTCTTTCCTGAACCAGTTCGTAAATCTTGTTGCTTGCGTTGTGAACTTTTTCGGCTTTATCATTTTCGGGGAATATTTCGCTTAAAAGTGAAATCCAGTTGTCCAGCGTTTCTATCGAGTTGTAACCCCATTTGTTTACAGAAATGCCAACACCAGGGATACCTGCATTCTTAAGTTTTTCATATGTTTTTGTATCATTTGCACTGTAAAAGACAATGTCGGGATTAAGTTTAATCAATGATTCGATATTTATATCATCATTTTCTGTAAATGTCGTATCCGCCTTTAGTATTTCCGGGTACAATTCACTCAAAATACTCTTTTCTGCTGCAAGCATACTCTGACTTGGCATACCGACTATTTTATCAGCACTGTCGAAGAACACAGTAAGGCAGGAGGGAAGCGGATAAATTCCGTTTACTACAATTCTCTCGATTTTAGTCGGAATTTCAACTTGATTTCCGGCATGGTCTGTAATAGTTTTTGTTGTATTTTCATTTGCTGTTTTGTTACCTGAGCAAGCAGTTATAGAAAAAATCATAACAAAACATAAAACTATTGATAATACTTTTTTCATTTTTATCTAACCTTTCATAATAAATTATATAATTTTTTAAATTATATCGTATTCTAGTAAATCCTTAATCCCACTTCTGAATATTCTGCCTGAGAATGCTTCGTGCGGTACAGAAATAAACGAAGCACTGTCATTAACAAGCGGCTTGTACAACGGATCAGCAATAACAGTTTTGCTATCATTAAGTATTGTTCTTGCCATATTTTCGCCGTTTAAGATTTCCATTCCGTTTTGAATGAGTTCTAAAGGTGTGTCGGGAGGACAAATAACCCGTACTTTTTTATCAAACTTTTTGCAAAATACTTTGGATAACGCAATGCAGTAAACGGCATCACCTATAACTGTAACATCAGAATTTATATCAAGGCAGCCATTATCAACAATAGGTTTATTTTTTAATATGGCGAGGTTTAAGACATCTGTTATATCATTACCTTTCATAGGAAGACAGACTGCATATGGAGTGCCGAATTTTTTGTATAAACTTTTCGCTGCCATAAGCCCTGATGATGAAACAACTAAGTTGACAGAGGCAACGCCTGCATTATTGATTTCGCTAAGATTTGCCCCCATGCCAAATTGTGATACGACATTATACCCGTTTTCATTTAAATATTTGTATAAATTTTTTACATAACTGTTTACAGAAAAATCAAGCGGTGTAGTTCCTAAAACATTAACCGAATTCTTCATTTTTTCAGTCTTGTCAGATGTAAAATTTTTGGCTATAGCCGAAAATGCAAGACTTGCACCGGAAATATAACTATGCATTCCGTTTGTATTAAATCCAAAACAGGGTATACCTGTTCTATCACTTATTATCTTTGCAATTGCATTAAAATCAGTGCCCATAACCATAGGTATGGGTGAGCCTGCAAGTGCAATAAATTTTGGTTTTAACTCAGCGGCTGCAGATATTGTGTCATTAATAAGTTTATTATCATCGCCCATAATTGCTTCCATCTGTGTAAGTCCGGAAATGAATATCAGACTGTCAAAATCATACCATCTTGGTTCATCGTGCGTGTTATAAGTTGAATTGCATCCGGACGGGTCATGTATGACACACATTCCGCCCATTTCAAAGAGTGCAGAACAAACGCCTGATACATCGGCGGTATATGTTGATATTATTGAAGAAGCCTGATCTTTTAGCAACATCCACACCCCAATCCTTTAATTTGTATGAGTTTTCTTGTATCTTTTTCATAATTGAAAGCATTTTCTATTTCATCACAAAGTTTAATTATTCCCGAGAAGCCCCACAATCCTCCGCCTTCTACGATATTAACAAAGTGACTGCTTGAGTTAAAATATGCCGCTTTTTGACCTATAGCAACAGCCTTTTTAATATTGTGTCTGTTTTCTACACGCATACAAGCATTAACAGTAGGGTATATTTTAATATTTGAATTTTTGAGAGCAAAAAATGCGTCTTTTTCCTCTTCAGAAATGCTGTCAGCGTAAATCCTGGTAACAAATATTCCATATTTTACAAGCAATTTTGCAAGTTCGAACGGTCTTGGAAAAGCGGTGTAGTCTATATATACTTCCGTACCGCTCAGTGTTTCGGACAATTTGTTCAGCCTGTCGGAACATTTTGTCCGTAATTCATCTATATCGGGTTGAGGAAGTTGAAACAAATTATATAATGTCTTAATATATCTTTCATTTGTGTCAAAGTCAAAAGATTGCGGAAGATAAATATATTCTTGTCCGAGTCTTTCTTTCAACGCTTTCGCAGCGGGCAAAGCAGAAGGGTAATATACTATATTTAAAAAACTCCCCGCCATGCTTTGGTAATCATCAAAACTGTTGCACACCGTAATATCCTTTATTTCATACCCTCCGTTTTTAAACATAGTTACAAATTCAGCATCACTATCTGTCGGGATGTCGTTGCCGAGAATATTTATCTGTTTTTTATTAAGTTCAGACGGTTTTAACAAACTGTATAATTGTTTTCTCATTGTCTGATCCGGATTCAAACCGCTTTTTCGCATAATAGGATTCATATAGCAATCAGTGAACATAATATCCGGATATTTATCTTTCAGAACTGAAAAAACATAATTTGTATCTGAAGCCATAAAGTGATGTATGCAGCTTGTATATAAAAGAATGGCCTTTGGAGTGTACGGCAAGTTATTTATGATTTCTTCCACACCGTCAAGTATAAGTGATTCCATATCGCCATCCAAAACATTCTTTTCTTTTATTTCGATAGTTGAAAATCTTTCAGTTGCATTCATTTCGGCAGCGGTCAGAACTACACCTCTTAAGCAGCCTGCTGCACACACGAATATCTGATGTGCTTCAGGAATCAACATTCCTGTATGAACAATATTCCAACAGCCTCTTGCGGGTGCACTGTATTCAAGCCCGGAGATAAAAGGCGAGGGAAATGAGGCATCTTTGATTTCAACATAAGATTTGTTATTATTTAACCTTTTAAGCATTTTCTTTTTCTCCGTACATTTTAATTATAACTTGTGAAAGTCTTTCGTACTCTTTTGCCATTTCGGAATCAGGAAATGCTTCTATTACAGTTTTTCCGAGTTCTTCTGCACGAAGCACCGTTTCGCTTCTCGAAAGAGTACCTATAACCGATGTATTTATATCTGATGCAAGTTCTTCGACTTTTTCTTCTTCGTTTTTTACATTTCTTTTATTCAGAATTATTCCGCCCAATCCTGCGTAGCCTCTTTCACCGAAATTTTCTATAGCAAGTCCTATGTTTGCAGCAGCATGAAGCGACATATTTTCACCGCTCGTTATGATAATAATTTTATCGGCGTATCCGCTTCGCATAGGCATTGTAAAACCTCCGCATACAACATCACCCAATACATCATAAAACACAATGTCGGGTTTGTACTTTTCATACACACCTTTTTCTTTGATTTTTTCGAGTGCGGCAACTATTCCTCTGCCTGCACATCCGAGGCCGGGAGTGGGACCGCCTGCTTCTATACATATCGTTTCTTCAAATCCTAATGTTACAAAATCGTCAACTTTAAAATTGTCGCCAAATTTTTGAGTCAGTGCCAACACTGTTGTACTTTTTGTGTTATTATTAAGCAATACGGTGGAATCTGCTTTAGGGTCGCATCCCACCTGCATTACCTTATATCCTTTTTTAGCAAGTGATGCAGATAGGTTTGACACTGTTGTCGATTTACCTATTCCGCCTTTCCCATATATTGCAATTTTAAGCATACAATCACCTCAAAATTTTAGTTATTACTCGGAAACATAAACAGTTTTCACATTCACGCCGTTTATTGCTGATAGTTTTGCTGTAAATGTTTCAAGTTCTGTCTTTGTTCCCTCAAGGTTAAGATTAATTATATTTACACCGTACTTTTTGTTTGGCATTCCCATTCTTCCGAAGAGATGCTTATTGTAAGAGTGAATAAGTTCGTTAACCGCACCTGAACAATTTTTATTCAACATTACAATTGAAACGACCGCAAGTGTTTTTTTATCTTTATGGTTTAGTTTATTGTCAGCGAGAGAAATTGGCGTAACATTTCTTAGAGTTGTGTTTTCGGTTTCGATTTCATCAATTACCGCTTTTACGCCGAAGGCATACTCTATACTTGATTCTGTCAGAATTTCCGATGTTTTACCAAATAAACTTTTTCTGTTTAAATCGAGCAAAAGCGAGTAATCAGAACGCTGCAGTGCGTGGGTAGGGTAGTGCGTATTAAAAATACAGGCAACATTTTCATTTTTAAGCGAAGATATGGCATCCAGTACAGTAAGTTGGTTTTTAAAATCAAGATTGGATTCAGGTTCATCAAGTACTATCAATTCAGGTTCAGAAACAAGTGCTTTTGCAATTAAAACCATCTGCAGTTCTCCGCCGCTCATTTCATTACACTTTCTGCCGCTTAGATATTCAATGTTAAGTTTTTCCATAACATTATATACTGCCTGAACATCACTTTTTGCAGGCTGCCCGAAAACTTTTATTTTACTGTTTCTGCCTAAAACTATCATTTCTTCTGCAGTAAACGATGTTGCACTTTGCTTGTTTTGCGGAACATATGCTATCTTATCCCATAATCTGTTTCTATTTATATTATTTATGTTGTTTCCGTCTTTATATGTAAATCCGCTTGTCCACTTGTTTAAGCCGATTATACATTTTAAGAGCGTTGTCTTTCCTGCTCCGTTCGGACCGAGAACCGATAATATTTCGCCGCTTTTCAAAGTGAAATTTATATCGTTTAAAATGTTGTAGTCTTTCCGATAGCCAAAAGAGCCGCCTTTTACTTCTAATATCATAATTGCCACCCCTTGCCTTTTCGCATCAGAATAATAAAAAACGGTGCTCCTATTATCGATGTTAAAACCGAAACAGGAATTTCAGATGCAGTAACTGTTCTTGCTATAGTATCTACAACAACCATAAAAGTTCCGCCAATAAGTGCGGATGCAGGTATTACCGATGTGTGATTGTTTCCGTACTTCATTCTTACTATATGAGGAATTAAAAGTCCAACCCAACCTACCTGACCGCACATTGCAACTGACGCTGCAGTCATAGACGATGCACAAATCAGTGCAAACGCTTTTAGCAAAATCATATTGGAACCTGAAGTTTCAGCCTCATCATTTGATAATAATAAAAGATTTAATTTCCATCTTATAAGGTACAAGAAGATGGCAAAAAAAACAATTATTGGTGCTCCTATTACAAAGTTTTTATAACCCGCACCGCTTAAACTTCCCATAAGAAAGTATGTGATCTGAGGAAGTTGACTTTCTGTATCCGCCGTATATTTTACCAGCGAAATAAGACCTGAAAACAGAGAACTGATCATTACACCGGAAAGTATAAAAACAGACATATTCTTTGTAGTTTTACCACCGGCAATATAAGTAAGTATTACCGCAAATATACCAAAAAGTATAGCAGAAATTTCTATCCCCAAAAATCCGAACCCTAACAGAATTCCGAGTGCAGCACCAAATGATGCACCGCCGGCAACACCCACCGTATCCGGAGTTGCAAGCGGGTTTTTGAACAAACTTTGAAACACGGAGCCGGAAAGTGAAAGTCCGCATCCTACAAGTAAGGCCGTCAATATTCTTGGAATTCTTATGGAATTTATAACTAAGGTACTTTGAGATGAAACCTCAAAATTTTGACCGAAATCGTTTAATATAACTTTTATTACATCATCAAAAGGAATAACCATTCTTCCTACAGAAAGTGCAATAAGTGCAGAAAATACAGGCAAAAGCACAAGAAATATTTTGTTTTTTGTAATAAGTTTTTTACCGCATTCTCTCATATAAATCCCTTCCAAAAAAAGAAACGCATCTTATAGATGCGTTGTGTGCTCAGTATTCGCATCTTTCATCTCAATAGAATATTTTGATGTCAGATTTATGTGATAATTATACAATATTTCATTACAAGTGTCAAGTTATTTTATGTTGACTAAATTCAAAAATTCGCTAAAAACACTTGATTTTTTTAAAAAAGTATAGTACAATAATACAGTCTTATGGAGGGATACCCAAGTTGGCTGAAGGGGTCGCATTGGAAATGCGGTAGGCGGGGCACTCCCCGTGCAAGGGTTCAAATCCCTTTCTCTCCGCCAAAAGTTCGCCGCAATATAGCGGCGAA
>CAKSDT010000077.1 GCA_934446135.1 uncultured Clostridia bacterium | reverse complement strand
GATATAGAGTATAAAAAAAAGCGTTCACTTTTACTGGATGCAAAAATATTGCTGGCAACAGTTGCTGTTGTAATGAGGGGCGACGGGCAAAATAAATCAAAGCGAGGCAGCGGCAAATGAAGAAAATACTATTCATAGCTACGGTGGTAAAAACGCATATAAACACCTTTCATTTGCCATACATAAAAATGTTTAAAGAATGCGGTTACAAAACGGTTGTTGCTGCAAAAAACGATTATGAGGACGGCAAGGTAAATATTCCGGACTGCGATTTATATATAGACATTCCTTTTACAAGGAATCCGTTTTCGGCGAGTAACATTAAAGCATACAAAATGCTGAAATCGGTAATCGACAACGGAAATTTTGATATTATAGAGTGCAATACCCCTGTCGGTAACGTTATCGGCAGACTTGCCGCAAGAGACGTAAGAAAAAAGGGAACCAAAGTAATTTACATTGCTCACGGATTTCACTTTTTTAGAGGCAGTTCAAAATTGGCTTGGCTTATGTTTTATCCTGTTGAAAGATTGCTGGCGCATATTACCGATGTTTTGGTTACGATTAATCGTGAAGACTATGAAAGAGCGTCAAAAAAATTCAAAGCAAAACAAATCGTTCACATAGACGGAATCGGTGTGGATTTGGAAAGGATCGAAAACAGCTGCCCTGACAAAAGCAAAGTGCGCCGTGAATTTTGTATAAAGGAAAGTGACACGGTTCTTATATCGGTCGGAGAACTTCGCAAACTGAAAAATCATCGAACAATTATTGAGGCAATGGCAAAAATCGAAAACAAAAACCTGCATTATATTATCGCAGGCTGCGGAGCCTTTGGCAGTGAGCTTTCGGAACTTGCTGAAAGACGTGGTATAAAAGACAGGGTTCATTTGCTCGGTTTTCGCAATGATGTGTTTGACCTTTTAAAGTCAAGCGATATATTCTGTTTTCCGTCAACGCGCGAGGGAATGCCGCTTGCTCTTATGGAAGCAATGGCGGCGGGACTTCCGGCTGTGGCGTCAAATGTGCGCGGGAACAGGGATTTGATTGCACCGGGCGAGGGTGGATTTTTGTATTCGGCAAATGACTCAGACGGCTTTGCCGAGGGAATCAAAAAGCTTATAGGTGATCCGTCTCTGCGCCGAAAAATGGGCAACTACAACAAAGAGCACATTAAAAAATACGACATAAAAATTATAAAAGAGAAATTGTTCCGGATATATTTCCCGAACGAAAAGGATAGTTCAAGACGAGGTGAAAAGAGTGCCGCACTGTGACTATGAATATAGCTTTATTGTTCCGGTATACAACAAGGAAAAATATGTAGGAGAGTGCATAAAAAGTATCGTGCAGCAGGGCGAGCAATGCGAACTGATTTTGATAGACGATGGTTCAACCGATTCATCTGGAGAAATCTGTGATAAATATGCAAAAGAATATAAGTGTGTTCATGTGTATCACAAAGAGAATGCCGGTCCTGCCGCAGCAAGAAATATCGGCTCTGGGAGAGCAAGAGGAAGATACTGTATATTTGTGGATGCAGATGATTATATAAGCGAAAATTTTATCAAACAACTTGACGAAGGAGCGGCTGACCGCAATGCAGACATCATTTTTTATACGATAATAAAAATTCTTCCGGATGGAACAAAAAGACCCATGGCGGAGGGACTCAAACGTGAAAAAATTCATGGGAAACCGGCGAATGAGGTATTAAAGGCAATATCGGAGTGTTCAAAATTCCCGGCAAGTTCGGGCGGAAAAATCATACAAACAGAGTTTTTAAGATCAAACAATATTCGATTTAGAGAGGGGCTTATCGGCGAGGACATAGACTGGACTCTGCAGCTTGTATCCGTCATGAAATCGGCAGACGTTTATGAGGACGGAATTTATTACTACCGAATATCCGAAAACACAAGACGTTCCTACGGCAACGAAAAAAGCCTTGATGATCAGTTGAAAATTATAGAGAAGTGGCTTAACAAATCAATGCATAGTGAAAGTAAAAAACACATCTTAGCGTTCCTTGCGTTTCAGTATGCAATCGTTCTTCCGTTTTACGGAGCCCTGCCGTCTGAAACGAGAAAAAAATATAAAGACAGAATAAAGGCACTGCGGTTTCTTCTCGAAAAAGGCAAAACAAGCAAAATACGGCTTATCCGTACGGCGGTATGTCTGCTCGGACCCGACAATGCTTCGCGCCTGTTATATAAATATGTTATACGGAGAGACGGAACGGATGAGTAAAAAAGAAATTTTATTTGCGGCACAGAATCTGAATATCGGCGGCGTGCAGAAAGCCTTTGTAAACTATTTAAAAAAACTTTCCGAAAGCGGTGAATACGAAATAAGCGTCTTTGCCTTCACCGGCGGTATGCTTTCGTAAAAACTGTCGAAGAATATCAAAACAGAATATGGCGGAAGGCTTTTGGGGCTATCGGCACAGTCCTTTGGCGATATAAGAAAAAACGGAAATGTGTTTGATATATTTCTTAGAATGTTGATAACCGTATTTGCGAAAACTATCGGAACAAAGCGGTTTTACCGGCTGTGCTTTAAAAAGAGAAATAAAAAATATGACATTGCCGTTTCTTATTTTACAGACATACCGGCAGGCGTATTTAATAAGGGAACGAATTTATACATATCCGATTTCGTAAATGCCGGCGAAAAGTATGCTTTTATCCATACAGACCCTGTTTTCGGCGGTTTTGACAAAGAATACTGCAGAAGAATCTATGAGCCGTTTGATAAAATTATATGCGTGTCGGACGCAGTGCGGGAAAAATTCAATGCATTTCTTCCGGAATATGCCGATAAGACGAAAACGCAGCATAATGTGTTTGACGAAAAAGAAATTAAAGAACTTGCACAAGCGTATGAGCCGTTTGAAAAATCAAAATTTGATATTGTTACCATTGCTAGAATAGATAACGCATCAAAAAGAATTGACGGAATCATAAATATCTGTTATCAGGTTAAACGTTTAGGGATTACAAACTTTAAGTGGAGAATTGTCGGGGACGGTCCCGATATGAAAAGAAATATTGAACTTGCAAAAAAAATGGGTGTGGAGGACATTGTCATTTTTGAGGGCGAGAAAACAAATCCATACCCTTATATATATAATTCTGATTTGTTTGCGCTTTTCTCGGCATATGAGGGTTATCCTCTTGTAATCGGTGAGGCGCTGATACTGAAAACGCCGGTACTGACAACAAACTATGCGGCGGCAAAGGAGCAGATTCCAAAGGATAGAGGAATCATAGCTGAATCTGACGGGGAGTTTTTAAAATTGTTGGCTGCTCTTATCAGAGGACATTGATACTTGATATACGAGCCGGTAAGGCGACTTGTATATATATTTACTTCAAATCACACAGAGGAAGGAGGTGAAAAGAGATGAGAAACAAGAGGAAGATTTTTGCAATGCTTTTAGGTATTGCGATGATTTTGGGGATGAGTATGCCGGCTTTTGCCGCACACAGTACCATTGCAACTACAGCCCAATTCTTTGTTCAGCGTTACGGTGTTCATATGGATGAAGAAGGAAATGTAACCTCTCAAAGCACTTCGCACTTTACCGCTTCCGTGTTCGATTCGAATTTGACGGAAGGACCACGTTCATCAGATTATCATGTCGTGTACAAAGAAGGAGTTGTTTCTTCTGATGATGTCATCAGTGAGGTGGAAACCAAGCCTGACGATGCGGAAATTCTTGCGAAAATCAAGGACTCATATAACGGCGGCTACATTCTTGCAAGCAACGGAAAAGCCGTAAAATGGGACAAGTTCACAACCGATAACTATGAAATGCGCTGGTATGTATTAAAGTGCGAAGAAGGGTTATGGATGGTTGATGATGTGTGGCACGTAGACGGTGTTGTTGTGGAAAAGGATACTAAGAAGCCGATTGAAATCGTAGATCCGAGCGATCCGGGCTATACACCGCCCGTTTATGAGGATGAGGATCAGGATCACGGCGAGGCTTTCGAGTACACAAGCAACTTTGCTTATATCTACGGATACAGCGACAACACTATGGCAGCGGATAACAATCTGCGCCGCAGTGAGGTATCGGCAATGGTACATCGCCTTGTGAAGCAGAACAATAAGCTTGGCGGCTTTATGTACAGCGCATCAAATCCTCCGGTTTTCGATGATATCGAGGGCGAGTGGTTCAGAAGCGGTATCGAGTTCATAAACCACAAGGGCGCTTTTGCAGGCGGCGGTAGTATACATCCGTATGTTGACGTGACACGCGGCGAAACCTTCAAAATCATATGCTTGGGTCTTGGCTTCAGCGAAAATACCGGTCTCTCATATGAGGACTATGCCGCAATCTTACAGAAAGCGGGATATATTCAAGGCGATGAAAATGGTGATTTGAATATCTGGAAGCTGATTACAAGGGCTGAGTTCTGCACGATTTACAACCGTATTATCGGCAGGGACAAAGCAAAACTCGTAACGGCGGACGGTGTGGAAATTACTGCGGAAACCTATGGATTTAAAGACTTGCAGGAGAGTGAATGGTATTATGAAACCATGCTGAGGGCAACAAGCGCATATGATGATGACGGATATGTCGATATAGAACTCCGAAATCAGCGGAATGTGCTCGACGACTATCAGTAATCATATTTATGCGCATAAGTATGATGCAAAAGTAATCCGGTAATTTGAAACATGGCGGCGGCGCCTTACCGCTGTCGCCTTGTGTTTTTAATCGAATGAAGGAAGGAGATTCCGGTTGGCGTGGTAAAGAATTTTAAAAAATTTGCAGGTATTGTTCTATACAGGACGGTTGCCCGGTATCTTCCGGCATCATATGAAAAACTTACGGGCGGTTTTTCAAAACGATTCCGCGCATTTTGTACAAGACTTATCCTTGATGAGTGCGGCAGTAACATAAATATTGAAAAGGGTGCGGATTTTGCACTTAACATAAAAATCGGAAACAATTCCGGTATCGGAAAAAACTCAATCGTTGGCGCATATACGCAAATCGGCGATAATGTTATGATGGGAGAAGCGTGCTTTATATATGCCCGAAACCATAAAACAGACCGTTTAGATGTTCCTATGTGCATTCAGGGCTTTGAGGAATATAGACCCGTTGTCATATCCGACGATGTGTGGATCGGAGCGAGAGTCACCATACTTCCGGGGGCAAAAATAGGAAAAGGCGTTATTATCGGAGCAGGTGCGGTTATAACGGGAGAAATACCGGACTATGCAGTAGTCGGAGGTGTTCCTGCAAGGATAATAAAATACAGAAATCAACAGAAAGGACGGTGCGGCGATGAATCCGAAACTGAGTGTGATTATTCCGGTGTATAATGCGGAAAAATTTTTAGATAAGTGTATAAACAGTATTTTAAATCAGCCATATAAGGATTTGGAAATCGTGTTGGTTGATGATTCGTCGACGGATGCAAGCACCGCAATATGCGATGGCTATGCTGAAAATTATGATTTTATAAAAGTAATTCACAAGGAACACGGAGGGCCGATACATACGAGAAAGGCCGGATTTTTAAATTCCTGCGGAGAATATGTGTCATATATCGACAGTGACGATTACATAGAACCGGGAATGTATGAATATATGATGAAAAAGATATTGGAACATGACGCTGATATAGGTATCAGCGATATTGTAATTGAAACCGAAAATTCAAGAATTCCGTTATATAAAGATATACCGGAAGGCTTTTATGATAAAGAAAAATTGGAAAAAGAAGTTTATCCTTATATGCTCTATTCGTCAAGACTGAATGAGCCGTCAGTCATACCGAGCCTTTGTACCAAAATTATCAGAAGGAACGTACTTGAAAAGGTAATTTTAAATGCCAATGAAAGCATTTATTATGGCGAAGATGCTATATGCTCCTATCCATGCTTGCTTGATGCAAACAGTGCATATATTGCAAAGGATAAATTTTTCTATATATACAGGCAGACTGCATATTCCATTACAAAAAAATATGACAGTCGGTTTTGCGATAAACTAAAACTTTTAATAAGCATACTCGAAGCGGAATTTAAAAAGCGAAGCTTTGAGGCGGAAACACAGCTGAACTGCTATATATCACTGCAACTCGTTCATTGCCTGAGAGGCGAGCTTTTGAACAACAACGAAATACCGCTTCATGAACGAGTTAAGAAAATGAAAGAGTATCTGTCGTATCCGAAATTTAAGGAAGTATTCGATACGGCAAAACAGGAGAATATCGACAAGAAATTGAAGGCTAAGTTGCGGCTTGCAGAAAACGGGCATTTATATTTGCTGTTTCTGATGTTCTTTCTGAAGGAAAAAATCTTGTTGCTAAAGGAAAAGCACGGTGAACGCAAAAAATCGTAACAAAAGTATTGTCCGTCAGACTGCGGCAAATATAGCCGCATCCGTTATATATCAGATTACCGCAGCGGTATGTTCTTTAATACTTCCGAGATATATACTCCTTTCCTTCGGCTCTGATGTAAACGGAATATTGCAGTCGGTAAGCCAACTTTTGAATTACACCGTAATTATGGAGTGCGGCATCGGCGGTCTTATTATGGCGGCATTTTACAAGCCGCTTGCCGACGGAGATAAAAGAGCCGTATCGGATATTTTTAATTATTCGAGGGACTTTTTCAACAAACTGTCCTATGTGTACATGGGGCTTGTGCTTATGCTTGCGGTTTTGGCAAAGGTGATTATTCGGACGGAATATGATTTTGCGTATGTAAGTACGTTAACTCTTATACTTGGAATAAGTTACTATTTTACCTATTATTTCGCACTGACGCACAGGCTTTTGATACGTGCCGACCAGAAAATCCGAATCGTGCAGGGAATACAAAGCATAACGCTTATTTTAAACACGGTTATATGTGTTGCCGCTATACGCCTCGGCTTCGGAATCCATACTGTAAAAGCGGTGAGTGCGATTGTATTTTTGCTGAATCCCGTTGTGTTCAGACTGTATGTTAGACGGCATTACAGTATAATGGGCAAAATGTATGACGAAAGGCGTGCCTTTCCGCGAAAGCGTGACGGAGTAGCGCATCAGATTGCCTTTTTCGTTCATATGAACACTGATATCGTGCTGATTTCGATTGCCTGCGGAACAAAAGAGGTTTCGGTGTATTCTGTATATAACTCAATCATTTATGCGGTGGAAAGCTTTTTCACAACGATTTCTGACAGTATAGCGGCTGCTGTGGGAAATTTAATTGCAAAGGGTGAGAATGAGACGCTGAAAACCTCGTTTGAATTTTACAGAGTAGTAAATACTGCGGCGGCAACCTTTGTGTGCGTTGCCGAAGCGGCGCTTGTTCTTCCCTTTGTGAGTATCTATACCAAAGGTGTTACCGATGCAATGTATGTGCGCCCCGCCTTTGCCTATATGATGATTGCCGCACAGTGGTTTTTTTGTATGAGAATACCTTACAACAATACCATAAGCGCGGCGGGACATTACGGACAAACAAAAAACGGCGCTTATATGGAGGTAATTCTTAATATGGCAATTTCGTTATTGCTTCTCCCACGATTCGGTATCTGCGGCGTAGCTTTCGGTACTATGATTGCTATGGCGGCAAGGACGGTTTATATGGCTTGGTATTTATCACATAATCTTTTGAACATAAAGCTTGCTTTATGTATAAAGGATATCGCACGTAACATTATATTCGGCATTGCGCTTGTATGGCTGATAGAGAAAACAGTAGCGATTTCGGCAGATAATTTGTTTATGTGGGGTCTTTATGCCGCCGGCATAAGTGCCGGTGCGATTGCGGCAATTTTGATTTTCAATTTTGCAGTTAATTATGCAGTGGTTGTTGCTATGATGAAAAGAATAAAAAAACAGTAACAAGATAACGGAGGCTGTGTTTAGGTAAATTGGAGGATATGCCGGAAAATATGTTATTGACAGGACGGCTTGCTCGAACAAAAGATTTCCGCATTTTCAGATTAAAGGGTTTGGGAATATCCCAAAAATATTTTTACGGCAATTTCAGAGAAATGACCGCCGTAAAAATCGTGAGTGGGTACTCACTCGCTTTGCTTGCTATTCTCTTAAAATGCAAGTTTTTCC
>CAKSDT010000076.1 GCA_934446135.1 uncultured Clostridia bacterium | reverse complement strand
ACTCGGCTATCCTGCCCACTAAAAACCGATATTTTGTCATAGAAAAATCTAATTTACAGAAAAAACTTCACATGCCCTAATAAGATAATATTATATATATAACTGAACAAAAAACAATACCCCTGACTTTTATCAGGGATAAAATTTATATATTATATGGCATTTTAATTTGGACTGTAACACCCTTTTTTGAGGATGTAATGCTACATCCGAATTGTTCGCCGAAAATGTACCTATACCTCAAACTTACATTTGCAAGTCCTATGTGTTTACTGGGAAGAGGCAAATCGGTTTCAAGTTGCTTTTGTAATTTGCTTAGAGTTTCAGAGTCTATTTCAGTGCCCGTATTAAATACATCAATAATAATCATATCATCAACATGCTTCGCTGAAATTTTAATTAAAAAATCTTTGCAATCTGTTTTTCTTCTATGAATTATAGCGTTTTCAACAATCGGTTGCAATGTGAATTTAATTATATTTTTATTCATAATATTATCCGGAATATCAATAATTGTATTTATTTTTTCACCATATTTATGACTTTGAATATTGACATATTTTTTAAGATAAAGAATTTCTTTTTCAAATGTTACAAAATAATTATCATTTTCCATAATAAATCTTAAGATTTCTGAAAGTTGTGTTACTATGTCTGATATTTCATGATTGCCATTACCCTTTTTTCCGCTCAAGTCAAGCATAGAAATCATGTTTAATGTATTAAAAATAAAGTGAGGATTGATTTGTTCCTGAAGTGCAACAACCTGTGTTCTTTTTAATTCATTTATGTATGTTGCAAGTTCTCTTTCAAATTCATGGTGTTTTTGAGTAAACTGAAAAATACTATTGCTTATAAGTTTGACTTCGTTATCACTGGAAATATTATCACCGACTATATCACGCATAAATAATAAACACTCTACAAGTGATTTGTAAAACTGTACAGTTATTTGAAAGGATGTCACTGTAGCAATTATAATTAATATTAAAACAAATAAAATTAATGCAATACTGTAACTTGTAATAATTGTGCTATTGTTGTTTGAAGAATGTACAGTAAGTACGGTAAAAGAGTTGTCAGCATTACTCTTGTTAATTGTATTTTGTGACATTGAGATATTTAAATTCTTAATGTTCAAACCTATTTGATTAATATCGTATGAAAACATTATTTTCCCATTGGAATCATAGATATAGCAGTCTGTTACATCATCACTTAGAGTTTTGAATGACCGGACCATAAAATCATAATCAAGGTTATATACTATCAATTCATTTTTGTAGTCGGATAAATTATATAAAAAAGAAAGGGTGTTTTTTTGTACCGTGGTTTTCGTTGTCCTGACAGAAATGGAGTCCTTTATTAAACCCGATTTTTTGTCAAGCCAACCTATGTCCCAAAATTTATTATAGTAAGAGGCAGAGTTGGTGCCTAACACATAATCTAAATTTTCAGAGTAAAGATAGATACTGTCAAAATAATCTATCTGATTTATTGAATTTTTTAATATAGTTGTGAGATTAACAATGGCTTCTCTTTCGGAGATAAGATCATCAATAGATAGTGCTGAATAGAAGAAATCAGCATCATGAGAATATGTAAGAAAATTGTTGTTTTGAACGATAATTTTCTGAAAAGTTTCCCAACTCGAGTAAATAGAACGATTTTGTTCTTCTTTGTACGCTTGCTGATGCTTTTCTAAGTTCTTTGAATAGAAAAATATAAAACATGAACTGACAATAATGAGAGGTATCAAAATGAATAGAAACAGTTTAGATATTGTCCTGACAAATATACTTTTAAACTTATAACGCTTAATGTAATTCAAAAAACTATTATTAATCATGAATGACCACCGATATCACTGAAATATCTGCTTCTGTATTCTTGCGGTGTAGTGTCGCAGTAGATTTTAAACATTTTATAAAAATGATTGCGGCTTCCGTATCCAACCATCTCGCAGATTTTAGAAATCTTTAATTCTGTGTTGCTTAGCAAGTATTTTGCTTTTTCTATTCTTAATTTGTTCAGATAATCAACAAAGTTACACCCGGTTTTCTCTTTAAAGAGAGTTGAGAAATATTGCGGTGACAAATACACATGTTTTGCAACATCGGATAGCGTTATATCTTTGCAGCAGTTATCACGGATAAAATTCTGAGCTCTCAAAATAGCAGTAGAATCAACCGAAGGTATATCTCTGATTGCAGAATTTGGTCTGCTGTCGAGCAGCAACTTTGCTTTCTTGCAGCATTTTTCCAAATCCTCATAATTCAATGGTTTTATAATATAATCGACGGCACTGAGTTTGATGGCTTGTTGTGCATATGAAAAATCTCTGTATGCAGAAATAAAGATAAAGACAATCCCATGCTGAATATTTCGTGCATGACGTGCAAAATCTATACCATTCATTTCAGGCATTCTAATATCAGATATAACTATATCGACTCTATTGTTTTTAATATAATCCAAGGCTAATATCGAGTTGGTAAATCCGGCAACCAAATTAAAGTTGAAACTATTCCAGTCAATGATTTCAGGCATTAGATTCACGGAATATTGTTCGTCATCAACAATAATCAAATTGTACATAAAATCACTCCTCATCCCTTATTTATAATATCATAATACACATAGAAAAGCAATAATAGTTTATACCAAATAAGGAAAAAACATATAAACAGGATACAAAATCTGAAAATAATTAACAGAAAATCAAATTGGAATATACCTCTTTTTTGCATATCAAATGAAGTGTGAGGACTTGTAAATTAAACAAATGCGAGTTAAGTTATCTTTTTTATGATTCTGTACACCTGTGTTATGGAGTTGTCAGTTTTAGTGTTGTTTTTTATTAAAAGTTATGATATATTTTTGTATGAAAAACCATAGAGAATGTAAACGGTTTTATGTAAATAATTTGATTATAAGCTAAGGACGGAAACTATGAAAAAAAGTTGTATATCTAAAAATTGGATTTTATCGTCACCAGATTACAAAGATAAAATCAGTGTAGATCTGCCGAATGACTACACAGTTACTTTAAAGAGAAATGAAAATGCGCCCGGGGGAACAAGCAATGCTTTTATACCGGGAACTTTTGCGAAGTACACAAAATATATGATGTTTGAAGATGCAAAGCATACCATATTGGATATTGACGGTGCTTATATGTGTGCTCGGATTTATTGTAATGAAAATCTTATTGATATGCACCCACACGGTTATACGCCGTATCTTGTCGACCTAACCGATGCTATACAAAAAGATATGAATAATAAACTTGAGATAAGCGTTTTAAATATGCAGCCTTCAACCAGATGGTATTCTGGCTCGGGAATATATCGGGATGTTTTCGTGTGGACCGGCGGAAAAGCAAGAATAGAGCCTTGGGACATTTTTGTGCATACAAAATCAATATCGGAAGGCAAGGCAAATATAGCAATAAAAATGACAATCAGTTCTGATGAAGAGTGTAATGCAGATGTTTTTCTTACAATTTTCGACGGTGAGAACACAATTTTAACCGAAAACAGAAAGTATGACCTGTTAAAGGGAAAAAATGAAAAAGAATTAGAATTGAGTATAAGAAATCCGAAACTTTGGGACTGCGATGAACCTAATCTGTATCGTATTGATGTTTGCATAAAAGTTGACGGAAATGTTGAAGATGAATCAGAATGCAGTTTTGGTGTACGCTCCGTATCAGTTAATGCAAAAGACGGTTTGGTTATAAATGGAAAATCTTTAAAATTGAGGGGTGGCTGCATTCATCATGACCATGGTGCACTTGGAAGTGCTGAATTTCCGGCAGCAGTTAACAGAAAATTAACCAAATTGAAGATTGCAGGGTTTAATGCAATAAGAATTGCTCATAATCCGCCGTCTCTTGCACTTCTGGAGGAATGTGATAAACTTGGAATGATTGTTATGGATGAAGTGTTTGACATGTGGAATCAGCCTAAAAATAACGCTGACTACAGTCTTTGGTTCCGTGATTGGTGGGAAAGAGATATAAGTTATATGGTTCAAAGGGATAGAAACCATCCATGCGTAATTTCTTATTCTATCGGCAATGAAATCATAGAGTCTGACGGGAACTCAGATGGTTATAATTGGTCAAAGAAACTTGCGGCAGAGGTGAGAAAATATGATGACACTAAATTAGTCACCTCGGCATTGACAGAATTTTATTGGGCAGTTGGAGATGAGAAAGCTCCGCAGGATTATAAAGAAGCATATGATAAAAAATTCAAAGACAGAGAGAATTATATGCACTGGGATACATTATCTGAAAAATATGTTGAGCCGTTGGATATAGCAGGTTATAATTATTTATATTACAGATATAAAAATGACAGAATTAAATATCCCGACAGAGTTATATGGGGTTCGGAAACACAGGTAATAAATTTTTATGATTCGTGGATGGCAACCTTGAATAATTCTAATGTTATAGGAGATTTTACTTGGACAGCCTATGACAATTTGGGAGAAGTCGGCGGCGGAAGATACACATGGGGAAAAAACAGCGATTTGACGGTTGATAAAGCCGATTACCCGTGGAGAACATGTTTTCAAGGTGATATCGACATAAGCGGATTCAGAAGACCTCAATCATATTTTCGCGAGGCAGTTTGGAAGAACATAACATCTCCTCATATTTTTACGATAAACCCTTGTCATAATGGCGAATATTTTACCGGAACCGGCTGGCATTGGTATGATGTTAATGAGAGTTGGACATTTGATGATAAATACATAGGAGAACCGGTAAAAACACAGATATATTCCACGGCAGATGAAGTTATATTTTACCTTAATGGTGAAAAAGTAGGAAGTACTGTGCCTAAAAAGGGTATTGCAGAAGTGGAAATCCCATATAAAAAGGGTATTATATCTGCAGTGACAATAAAAAATGGAAAAAAAGAAACTGAATTTTCTCTGTCGACAACGTCAGCTCCTTACAAAATAAAAATAATTCCTGAAAAAGAAAGAATGCTTGCCGATAACAGAGACTTATGTTACTATGATATCTATATTGTGGATGAATGCGACAGAATTGTGGAGAATGCAGAAATCGAAATCAAATGCGAAGTTATAAATGCAGAATTGATGGGGTTCTTTAGCGGTAATCCTAAAAGTTTTGATCAGTTTGGTTCTGACATTTGCCATACTTATAAGGGAAAAGCAGTTGCAATTATAAGGTGTAAAAATGCAGGAAATCCCGGTATTTGCGTTTGTGCAGATGGATTGAAATCCGGGAAGAATAATGATGTAATTTCGATGTATATATAGGATAATACGCGAAAGGAAATTGGGATTATGATAAACATTACCGGTAATTCAAGAATTTGTTGGTTGGGTGACAGTACAGTTCATCATGGAATATGTATAGATGAACTTTCAAGGTATTTATCCCAAAATATAAGTTTTTACAATTGCGGTGTCGGCGGAACTATGGCTTATCAGGCTGAGGAAAGGTTATTTGATGATGTAATGATGTTTCATCCGACTCACACATTTATTACATTTGGTGCTAATGAAGTTTTGACATTGCTTAACGAAAAGACTGATATAAAGAATTTGTCGGAGGAAGGTGCTGAATGTTTTGAACTCTACAGAAAGAGTTTGACAAAAATAATAAGACATTTAAAAGAATTCAGTATCATTCCTGTTTTGGTAACACCATACCCATATGATGATACAAGTATATCGGATATTGAAATTAACCCTTATGCAAATGAGGGACTTAAGTTATGTTCCCAAGCAATGCATAGTATTGCATATGATGAAAAATGTGGTATTATTGATCTTAACCTAAAATTTGCTGAAGTAAAAAAATTATGGGATGCAAAAAACATAAGAATATATAATGACCGAGTGCATCCTAATGAAGTAGGTTACAGAATAGGGGCAAGAATTGTTTTGAGGGAACTTGGGTATGGCGTTGAAATTCCTGAATCTCCCGAAACTTATTTTCCGTGTCCTGAAACAGAAAAAAGTAAAAGAAGGTTTAAGGCTGAGGAAGTGTTCAGAGATATTCAGTTTGTTAAATGGGGAATTTTTGCTTACAATAAAGGTTTTGGAGAAACCGAGAATGTCGAAAAATTGTTACAAATGTTAAACAATGAAAGTACAGCTGACTGGCTTAAAAGAAGTATTCAAAACTATTTAAAATATAAAGATAAAAGGGAATTCGTAAGAGAGGAATACATAAAAAGATGCGTTGATTTGTCCGAAGAAAAACGCAATTAATGGTATTTTACAGCAGAGTATTGACAAAGAGGTTGGTTTTCTGTTAAAATTCAAAGCAGGAATTAATTAAGCAAGTTTGTTGAATTAAATATTTACAGATAAAAGCAATACATTATCAATTGTATTGCTTTTAATGTATAAAGAAGGTGAAAAAGAGTTGAATACATTTGAGAAAATATATGAGGTTGTTAAAAAAATTCCTGAGGGAAAAGTTGCAACATACGGTCAGGTTGCCTGCCTTGCGGGGAATCCGAGATGGGCAAGAGTTGTCGGATATGCGTTGCATAATAATCCGGAACCTTATGTCATCCCGTGTCACCGGGTAGTAAACAGGGAAGGAAGGCTTGCACCGGCATTTGCGTTCGGCGGTGCAGACATACAGAGGCAATTGCTGGAATCAGAGGGGGTAACTTTTGATTTGAACGGCAAAGTTGACCTTGAAAAATACGGTATGAAAGTTTAGAAAGTAAATAAGTGTGAAATATGATTAAAAAGTTAATGCTTGGAGATAAAACTCTCCAATATAATTTAGAGTATAAGAATGTTAAAAATATCAATTTACGCATACATCCTGACGGAACGGTTAATGTTTCAGCAAACAAAAAGTGTCCGAAAGCGTTATTGAGAATTTTATAATTTCTAAGGCGGAATTTATTTTTAAGGCATTCGATAAATATGAGAATACAAAAAAACTGCCTCAAATCCGGTATTTTACTAAAAATGAAATATGCAATGTCATACTTGAACTTTGCATTGAAATATATTCGTACTTTAAGAAATTAGGAGTAGGATATCCGGTTATCAAATTCAGACGGATGGTGTCCCAATGGGGGAATTGCCATACTCAAAAAGGAATTTTGACATTTAATATAAATCTTATGTATACGCCTTTAGAATGTATTAAATATGTCATATGTCACGAGTTTACACATATCTTGTTGTCTAATCATTCCGAAAGATTTTATGATGAACTGTCAAAAGTTTGTCCAAACCGGAAAGAATATAAAAACAAAATAATAAATAGCAACAAAGAGTTTTGCGATTGTGAATTTCACTGGATGTTTACAGATGCTGACGCATATGGAAAGAGTGTCGGAAAAACGCTTCCTGCATATCCCGAACAAGTGAAAAAGGTGTATGCAAAGAAGAGGTTTATCGTTGAAATGCTGCAAAAATTCCATGTGAACAGGGTTGAGAAGTTATGTTGTTGTGTTTAACAGATAAATATTTTATACTATGATGTGATATGTGATGAAAATATTAAGGGCTCAAAAATCTGATATCATCAGTATAGAAGTGATTTACGAGAATATACATGACTGTGAGGAAAAAGGATTGACTACAACAGGTTGGATACGAAATGTTTACCCTACCGTCAAGACAGCGGAAGATGCGTTGAAAAGAAACGACCTCTTTGTTATGACTGATGGAAATAAAGTTGTAGCAGCAGCAATCATAAATCAGATTCAGGTTGATGAATATAAGTACGCAGAATGGAAGTATGCCGCAAAGGATAATGAAGTTATGGTACTCCACGGTCTTGCTGTTGACCCGCTCGAAAAGGGTAAGGGGTATGGAAGGGCGTTTGTCGCATTCTATGAGGATTACGCCAGACAGTGCGGATGTGTGTCATTGCGTATGGACACAAATGTACGGAATTCAAGGGCAAGGAAACTTTACAATAATTTGGGATATAAAGAAGTAGGCGTTATAGAGTGTGAATTTAACGGAATTCCAAATGTTTGTTTGGTATGTATTGAGAAATATTTGAATAAGTAATTAAGGTACATACAACAAATCGGGAAAGTTTCACTTATGTGAAAATTTCCCGATTAAATTTTTTCCATGTATTCATCAATTTTTATGTATTTAACATCGCTGTTCTCAGTATTTGGTATTTTGTAAAATGAACCGTTTTCAGTTACAATCAAACGCTTGACAGCAAGATGTTTAGGGATCAATAATGTATGAACTTGACCGTCCGCAGTATAGTA
>CAKSDT010000075.1 GCA_934446135.1 uncultured Clostridia bacterium | reverse complement strand
AGGTGCAACAGTGAGCGGAAAGAGTTCAACAATAAACTCGCTTTTTGATACCTCGGTTGCGAAGGTCGGCGTGGGTGTTGAGCCGGAAACAGTTGATATAGAATGTTATCAGCTTGATAATCTGCCAATCCGGGACAGTCCGGGACTTGGGGACAATGTTGAAAAAGACAAAGAAAATGCACCCGAAGTTGTGAGCAAACTATCCGAAACAGATGAAAACGGTGTGCCGATTATTGACCTTGTTGTGGTGATAGAGGCATCGTCAAAGGATCTCGGTACAACATACAGCCTTATCAATGACATTTTAATTCCGAGCATTACATCGGAAAATAAGGACAGTGTTATTATTGCGGTTAACCAATCCGATATGGCAATGAAGGGTAATGGCAGTGGATAATGATATAAGGTGTGCGATGATGACATATATTCAGTTATCATATTTAGGCATTCCAGCTGTTGTTATACACGGAGACAGCTTATTGGCTAAAGAATACACGAGATTTTATACGCCGATTAATATGATCGGCGATTGGCTTTACAGGGAACCACTATCTCTGACCGATAAGATATGTGACGACGACATTAAACTGAGTAGTAGGGGAAATCCATTACTAAACTTGATTGAAAAATGTAAAGAGAGTAATATAAAGGCAGATGCAGAAAAAACTAAGGAGGAAACAAAATGTTAAAAAAACTAAAAAACAAACGCATCGAGTCGGTAATTGAGAGGTTGGTAAACACAGGGAAATATGGCTGAAAAAATAAAGTTGTTGTCAGAATAGATGATGGATATCTTATTGCAACCGAAGCACAGGATCCGGATTATCCCTGCATAGATATTGAGTTTGTAGCCGACAGCGAAAATGGTGAACATATCTCAAGACCCCGTGTGCTTTTTGAAAAACCGGCAGAAGACGGTGAACTGAGGGTTCTTGTATGGACCGACAGAAACAGTGAGGACTATTCGGAAGAAATAACTTTTGAATAAAGATAACATACGGAGGAAAGATAATGGATAAATATGATGAAATGCTGCAAAATGCGGCAAAAAGATATAATTACAGTGATCTTGAAAAGAAAAAATTTAAATAACTTCTTGATTATTGTCACGCAAATGATGTGCGGTGGACCCTCAGACGAATGTATGAAGTCTATTTTATGTGTGATGCGATGCCCGGAATGGAAATTACAACTTGTGATTGCAATGACCAATGCGAGAGATGCGGATGTTCAAACTGCACGGCTGCTGATGACGCTGAACTTCTGATCAATCAGGGAAAATCAATTTTTGATTCTGAAGAAACGAATGATCACGGTTCAAAAAAAGGAAAAATTCCGGAAAGTGAAATTGATATGATACTTAAAGAAATCAAACAAGAACTGAACTGATTTAACAAGCAGTTGGAATGAAAATGTAATGCAATAAACCACAATAGAATTACGACATCCCGCATAATAAACACAAAAATCAGATTATGCGGAACTAATATTTTCAAAATTAAGTCTACATTCCCAAAAGACTGTAAATAAGGCTGCTGCAGCCTGTCATAATTATCGCAATCAGACCGATTATTATTCCGAAAATCTGCATGGGTTTAAGGTTCTCTCTAAATAATATTTTACCCATTACGGTCGAGAGCAGAACCATCGAACCGTTGCTGACAGGGAAGAATATCACGCTCAAAATCTCTTTAGCGAGCATGACATTCAACCTTTGATACAGACAACTTGCGATTCCGCAAATTATCACATAAGTCCAAGCACCTTTTTGTATTTTCGGATTCCGTTTTCCGGCAACCTTATTAAATAAAAATCCAACAACGGCGAACAGAACCGCCGTCACAACCGATGCGGTGAGCATCATTGCGTTTACCTCGGTTGAAACATCGGATTTCCCGAACATTTTATTTATTATCCCCAAAAATCCTCCTGCAACAAAGAATGAAAACGCATAAGCAAACCACTTGAGTGTTAGTTTTTCACCGCTTTTTTTAGGATTTATACAAAGAATAAGGGAGATTATAAGCAGAGCAATTCCAATGTACTGTACGGTGTTTATCGGCGGCTCGTTTGCATATATTACGCCAAACCATGTAGCAATTACAAATGCACAACTACCGATAAGTGTAGTGAGAGATACGGGTCCTTCGCCTAAAGAGCAAGTCTTTGTGAATAAAAATGCACACATAATAATGCCATACACTGCACCAAAAGCATATGTCAGCGGACTTGCACCGGTGTCGGAAGATAAAAAATACCAAACACCGAGAATAACCGTCCATACAACACTTAATGCTGCATTGAACAGAAACAAATCACCGGAATTTGAGGCAAGTTTTTTGTTTGAAAAACTTCGTAAAAGGCAGCTGCTGAATACTGAAAGGCAAATTGATATTGCCATTAAAATATATTTTATATTACCCATTTTTATCTCCTTTTGTAATTTTTATTTAACAAGATACATATAGATCGGTTGCTGATAATGCCACATGCAGACAGTTAAGTGAACTATATACGATTTCAATTGAAATAACCGTGATTTTTTACATGTCATTTGTTTCTCGATGTAATTCCGCATAATATCTTCCGGGCGAAATTCCATATTTTTCAGAAAATGTTCTTGTGAAGTGTGCCGCATCAAAAAATCCTGTCGAAACTGCAATTTCGCTCATGGTTAAGTTATCGTGTTCCATCATTGCTTTTGCACGTTCCAGCCTATATGAAATCAAAAACTGTGCAGGTGAAATATTAAGGTTTTTCTTGAAAATTCTGTGCAGATATGTTCTGTCTATACCGATATGATCGGCAATGCTCTTAACTGAAATTTTTTCGGGATAATTGTCATCGATATAAGATATTGCACGGCGCACATAATGTTGCGGTAAGCTTGAGGTAGTGTTTCTTTGTGAATTTGATATGACAAGGCGGCTCATTACAAGCAAAAAATATCCTGTTACATCATATCCTCGTGCTGACTGGTCTTTGCTTGACGAGTGCATCATCGTGAGGTCGTGGAGCATATCGTCGGTGAGATCAAACTCAAAAATCATATTGTCTTCATTTAGACCCGCATTGTGCACAAGTGTTTCGTCATCTGCACCGCAAAAGTTGGCATAGATATAACGCCACGGTTCATCAATGTCTGCCGTGTATGTGTTAGGCATATCAGGAATAATCATAAATCCCTGTCCGGCACAGAGGGGATATGTTTTTCCGCCGCATGTATACGTGCCCTTTCCGGATAGAATGAAATGAGCCGAATAATGGTTATACAGAAATGGTCCGAAAGAATGCCCACTGTCACAAATCTGCAAACCGCATTGTGTAACGGCAAGACTTTGGTTTGGTAATTTTTTTATATCATAACGATCGGTCTTATAACTCAAGTTCCCCATCTCCTCGATAATTAGGTACATTAAAATTACGACTTAAATATAACACAATGAAATTTGTTTTTCAATATAATTTTTAAATTATGCAACAAATTTACAATAAAGAAACAACATTTGTATATAGAAATTTACTTAAAAAGTGTTATTATAAAGATGTAATATGATCGAAAGTGTTATCGGTCTAATACATAATCAATTTTGAAAGGAAATGATTTAGAATGCGTGAAAAAATAAGAATAGGCTTTGTGGGCTGCGGACAGTTCTGTAAGTTTTTTGTTCCGCTATTCAAAGCACACCCGGCTGTAGAATTTGTGGCGGTAACCGATAAATTTCCGGAAAGATGCAAGGAATATGATGAAAAATTTGGAGTTGATAGAATTTTTGATTGTTATGATGATATGCTTGCGTCAAATGATATCAATACTGTTGCAATATTCTCTCAAAGAAATCAGCATGGAGAAATGGCAATTGCTGCTCTTAAGGCCGGAAAAAATGTTTACAGTGCTGTTCCGATGGCGACGAGTATTGAGGATATAAAAGAAATTGTGCGTCTTGTAAAAGAAACAGGACTTACATATTCAATGGGTGAAACGGGCATATACCGCCCGGCGGCAATATTTTGTCGAGAAAAATTTGCATCCGGCGAAATGGGTGATATGGTTTATGCCGAGGCACAGTACAATCATGATATGAGTAGCCTATATGATGTGTTTAAGTATACAGAAAAAGATCAGTGGAAGAAAATGGCAGGTTTGCCGCCATTATATTATCCAACACATTCTACATCTATGGTTTTATCTGCAGCAAAGGCACATGCCGTTAAAGTTGCTGCATTCGGATATGAAGATAAAGTTGATACCGATATCTTTGGCAAGGGTATGAACTATTGGGATAACCCGTTTTCAAATAGTTCAATGTTATTGAAACTCAGCAACGGTGCTATTGCGAGAATCAGCGAGAACCGAAGAATTGCGTGGGGTGTACCTGAAACATATATATCGAATTTTCACGGAACAAAAGCATCATATGAATGCTCACTTATACACCATTCGTATATAAAGGTTGGCGATCCTAAGCCTGATTATGAGGACGTGAGCGACCTGCTTAATCCGATTGAACTTTCAAAGCACAAAAACGATCCTGAATTTGTCGCAAAGGCGGTTAAAGGTGAATGGGCAAGCGGAGAAGCACCCATACAGATAGTTGATAGAATTCCGGAAGAAATTAAGGATATGGAAACAAACCATGCCGGAACACATAAATTTATGGTTGACGATTTCTGTCAGGCGTATATGTCGGGCAAACTTTCGCCGACAAATGCTTGGCAGGCAGCAAGATATAATTTACCTGGTTTGATTGCACACATAAGTGCAATGGAAGGCGGAATAACAATGGACGTTCCCGACCTTGGAAATCCGCCGGAAGGAATGGAGGTACTGTCTGCTGACAGAAAAGAAAATGAGGTGAAGTATAAATAATGGCTGTGAATACGAAAACGGAATTACCGCAGCTTTTTATGAGGCATAATAATATAACGGCTCTGCCGCCGCTGTGTCTGCCAAATGGCGGAATGTCACTGCATACGCACACAGAGGGCGAAGAAGAAAATTGGGAGACGCTTATTGAAAAGGCATTCGGAAGTCACTATTCTTTTGATGAATTTATAAGAAACGGCGGCGACTATGCCCCCGAACATGTTCTTTACTTAAATAAGGACGGGATTGACATAGCAACTGCGACGGCGGTAGAAAAAGAAACATTTCCCGGCGAGGGGTGGTTTCGAATGATTGGTACGATTCCTGAGTCAAGAGGATTGGGTGCAGGGCGGCTTATTTGCCTTGCCGCACTGCACTCTCTTGCCGCACGCGGATATAAGACAGCCGTGTTGTCAACCGATGATGAGCGTATTCCGGCGATAAAACTCTATCTTTCGCTCGGGTTTGAGCCGATTTATACTCACGACAGCCACAAAGAACGCTGGGAAAAGGTTATGAAGATAATAAATGGACAGGTGAGGTTAGACAAATGACTTCAAAAAAAGGATATTTGATTGAAATAGGCGAAAAAACTAACGCTTGACGGAAAGCCGTTTTATCTGGCATTGTGGGAGATGCATTATTTCAGGTTTTTTAAGGATGGATGGAAACGCCATCTCAAACTCATGAAAGATTTTGGCTTGGCCACCGTACAGACATATGTGCCTTGGAATCTTCACGAAAAACATGAGGGTAAATTTGATTTTTCGGGTAATCTTGATTTGGCTGCATTTCTCGAACTTTGCTATGAAGTCGGATTGAAGGTTATGTTTCGTTCATCGCCTTATATGTGTACGGAGTGGAATTTCGGCGGATTGCCGTACTGGTTTCTGAACAAAAAAGATATCGGAATAAGAACATCGGATCCGATTTTTGTCGGTTGTATAATGCGATACTATGAGAGGCTGGCTAAAGAGTTCATTCCGTATCTTTCGACAAACGGCGGTCCGATTATTGCCGTTGCGGTGGAAAATGAATACGGAAGTTACAGCGATGACGGTGAGCATATAAAAATGATGGGCGATTTGCTTATAGAACTCGGCGTGGATGTTCCGCTGTACACGGCGAACGGCTGGGAACCGTTCAAACTTAAAAACAGCAGCCGAAAGGCATATTGGACAGCGTTCGATACAAGAGAGATAACCGAAAATATAATTGACGCACATAACGATTATCAGTCCGACAGGCCGCTCTACAGCGCGGAATTTTTGGATGGCGGATTGCAGCAGTGGGGCGGATTTTTTCAGTGAATTCCGTCTGATGATGTTGCGAGACGATACAAGGCTTCACCTGAAATAGGGGGCATATACAAACTTCTATATGTTCTGCGGCGGTACTAATTTTGGTTTCAACAACGGAGCATTTGGTGGGAGAGATACGAGGCAGATAAACCGGATGCGAAAAACAGATATATTACGCATCTTACAAGTTATGGCTACGATGCGTCGGTGAACGAACAGGGCGAACCGATGGGAAAATATTTTGCCTGCAAAAAAATACTGAAAGACTATTTGCTGTCAAATGGGTTTGAATTTAGCGGTACCGATAATTCAGAGTCGGAGCCGGATGAAACTGAACATTCACAGAAAATCGGAAATGTCAGACTGACTCATTCTGCGGATTTGCTGCAAAATATTGATGCAGTTGCCGCTGAAAAAATAAAATCAAGCATGCCGCTGACGATGGAAGATTTGAACCAGGATTCGGGATTTATACTGTACTCAACAAAGATAGGATATACGGATGATGCAGAACGCTTTGTTAATATATTCGGACTGCGTGACAGGGCAGCGATGTATGCAAACGACAAGTATGCGGGGACATATATGCGCGACAGAGATGACGAGCCGATAAAGTTTACTGTTCCGAGAGCGGGATTAAAACTTGATATTCTTGTCGAAAATCTCGGGAGGGTAAATTACGGGAGTGCGATGTATTTTGACAGAAAAGGTATCTGTGCGATTATGTGAAAATTGAGGTGCTTAATCCCGACGGGACGGTGTACCCGTGGAATTATACCATGAAAACTGGGTGGACAAACACATCACTTCCTATGGAGAACTTTGTCGGACTCGATTATACAAAGTCTGTGCGTACTGAATTGACTGTATTCTATACGGGTGAGTTTAAGGCTGTTCCCGGTGAGGACACTTTCGTGAATATGCGTGGTTGGAACAAAGGCTTTGTCTTGATAAACGGATTTAACATAGGGAGATACTGGTTTATAGGACCTCAAGAGGCGTTATATGTCCCAGGTGAACTTTTGAAAGAGCATAATACCGTAACGGAGTTTGAAATTCATTCGCCAAAAGCGGATAAAACGGTTCTTTTTGATGATAAACCGTCGCTTGACACCGTTGAACATCCTACATTTGACACTGTGACAACTAATTTGGGCTAAGATATTAATTTGAAAAATTAATTTATTTACAAATTCTAAAGTTTAACTGTTAATGGTTTGCTGAAACAAATAATAACCATTGAATTACGGTTCAAAAAATGAAAAAGGATGTATTTTGAAATGATTTACTATGATTTAAGAAGAAACAAACAGTTGAATAAGGTGTAGAATTATAATGCTTCCGCACGAAAGCATTTGAAAGTATACCTCGTAGCATATCAGAGGCGTTATAATGCATTTGCTGTGCGGAGGAGTATATGTATGTGGGAACCGGCAGTATATTTTTCTGTTTTTTCCTACAACTGAATAGTTATTTATTTAAGGACAATATAAATCCGATTAAAGGGGTTTATATTGTCCTTTTTGTTTTTTATCGAGTCAGGGATCCGCCTGAACTCATCTCTAAATCTGACAAAAAAGGGAGAGAGTTTAGGTGAAGTTGCACAAAAATAAAGAAATTTTCAAAAATGTTGCCATTTTTGATTTCTGCTGCACTTTATTAATGGGAGAGATAAGTATTCGCCCTCGCAAGGGGGTGAGTATATGAAAAGGAATATTGATGAGATTAAGGGTGAATTTTTGGGTGCTTATGCTCCATATGGATACATCTTAGACGAAAATCGATGCTTTTTAAAGGATGATTATGTGGCAAAGATTATAAATACTGTTTTCGATATGTTCATAAATGGAGCGACTATGCGTGAAATTGCGAGAAAAATGACTTTTGACGGAGTTGATACACCTGCGGGATATCACTACAAAAATGGCTTGATAAGAATAAATTTCGAGGAGGATACAATTCCGATTGTTTGCATTAAAGATGCGAAAATTAAACCGTTGAGCGAAGGTGTTGCTGTTTATGCGCGGGGGTTGCAAATGATGAAAATAATGATTTGACAAAGCAAATTTACAATCTTAGAGAACAGGCAACGGGAGTAGGAGATGTGAATTTCACGGAGTATAGTGAAGTAGCAAGCGGTATTTCGAAGAATGAAAGTATCAAACAAGTTAAAGGCTTGTGGAGAATCCCTGTGAGGTGATAGGTGAAAGCCTAAAACAAACCTTGTTTCACTATCAATAATAAACCAGATGTAATAATTTTTACCTAAGATTTTGACAACAGTTTCATCAGCGTGCCATTCATCAGAGACAAAGTTCATAGCGGGAGCATAAGGGTAAGCATTTTGGAGTAAAAAAATGGGAGCAAATTTTTTGCGCC
>CAKSDT010000074.1 GCA_934446135.1 uncultured Clostridia bacterium | reverse complement strand
AACTTCTATAAGGGTTGATTCCATATCAGCCTTCATTTCGTCTCTTACCGAAAACAACTGTAAACCAATCTTAAACTTTTTCACATAAATCCCTCCGTTTAATTATTATTAATAATACTTTTATACTCCGTGGGAGTATAGCCAGTATAGTTTTTAAAAATTTTACTAAAATACTTACTTTTACTATATCCTACAAGTTCACTTATTTCATAAGTTTTGTAATCGGAATTACTAAGATATTCTTTGGCTTTCTCCATCCTTGCATTTATAAGAAAATCGATAAAATTTTCACCGGTTTCCTGCTTAAATAATCGGCTGAAATATGCAGAACTGAGTCCTACAGATTTTGCCACATCATTAAGAGAAATGTCTCTTTTAATATTGTTTTTCAAATATTTCTTAGCATTTCTTATGGCACCCTTTTCATTATCAGGACTGTTTCCGGTTTGATAATCAGAGGTAAGTTCTGCGAGTTTAATAATCTGTTCATATACACCAAGATTGACAATAGCCGAAACATTGCCGGAAAGCAATATTGAAGATGACACTGTAAACTGCATTATATCATTAATGTTTTTAGTTGTTTCAGAAATATAGTTATCAATATTAGATGTGATCTCATAAAATACAATAGCATATATTTTATTTTCCGTAATATTAACATTATAAACATTGAATAAATCATCAGTCTTTTTCAAAATGTTTCCAATCGCAGTATAGAACAGATCCTTATCATGCCGCCACTTTTTACTGATATAGTCATTTATATCAATAAGTTCAACTCCAATCAAAGAAAACTCTGTACGTGCAAATGAAAATTGCGGATTAAGATGTCGCATAATGACTGATAACTCTTTATCCGTATGATATTTGCCATACAATAAATTATATATATAATTTTCATTTTGTTCATATTCCTTAAGAACAGCATAACTGTTCTCACAATTTCTGTCAAAACTCCTTTTAAGCCTAATAACAAGCGTATCAATATCCGATTTTTGCGTCGGAATCGGAATATAACCAAAAGCAAACTTATCCATTGCCTCCTTTATTCTTTCGTAACTCCTTCTTCCGTACATGATAATTCTGCATTTTTTATCACTGTTAATAACATAATTTGTATAATCGCTAATACTCTCTCTGGAAGTCGATACAGGTACAACAACAACATCAGGAATTTCATCAAATTCAGTGTTATTTATATCCGTCAGGATAGTTATATTAAACCCAAATCTTTCCCATTCTTCATTATGTTCAAACACTTCGGTTATACACTTAGATGTCGAAATTACTGTAACATTATACATAATAACTCCACTTATATATTTAATTTAAGATAATATTAACATCAATTATCAAAATTGTCAACTTATTCGGCTTTTTTATCACGCATCATTAGCGTTCTTACTGCATCAGATGGTTTAACTCCATCATTAAGTACGCTATATGCAGTTTCAACAATCGGCATTTCAACTCCTGTTTTTTTTGCCAGCCTATAGGCACAGTTGCAGGCAGTTATCCCCTCAACAACCATTTTAACTTCATTTACTGCTTCCTGAGGTGTATAACCTTTTCCTATCAGCATTCCGGCCCTTCTGTTACGGCTAAGCATGCTGGTGCAGGTTACAATCAAATCACCAACCCCGGTTAACCCCATAAAGGTTTCCGAACGACCGCCCATCGCAACACCTAATCTGGAAATTTCCTTGAGTCCTCTTGTCATCAGTGCCGCCTTCGTATTGTCGCCAAAACCACATCCGTCAGATATACCCGCACACAAAGCAATAACATTTTTAAGTGCACCGGCAACCTCAACACCCGTTACATCATTATTTGTGTAAACTCTCATATTTTCATTCATAAACACACTCTGAACAATTTTAGCATACGAATCATTCTCACATGCCGCAACTATTGTAGTAGGAACCTTTCTTGCCACTTCCTCCGCATGAGTCGGTCCAGAAAGAATTACGACTTTATCTGTATTCAATGTGTTTTTTATCACAACGGAAAGTCTTTCGTCGGTTTCCTTTTCAAACCCTTTCGCAACGCTGACAATTATAGGAAGGTTACTGAAATTTTTAAGTTGATTGCACACAGACTTAACAACATGTGATGGCACTGCAATGACTAACAGGTCAGCATCATTAACACAATCAAGGGTATTTGTAAATACTATTTCGTCGGGAATTTTTACACCTTTTAAGAGTGGATTTTCTTTCGTATTCTTTAAAACATCCAGTTCTTTTTGAAATGGTGACCACATCGTCACACTAAACCCGTTATCCAAAAGTAATATTCCCAATGCAGTTCCCCAACCGCCTGTACCAAGAATCACTATATCTTTCATATCCGATCTCCTCATTTTTTAAATTTGTTTTCAGTACCGCTTATGAGCCGTTTGATATTCTGCCTGTGTGTAAAAAACACTGAAACTGAGTAAAAAAGTGTTGCATATACATTTATATATTCACCCGGGGCACATAACAAATACATAACTATAGGCAGTAGGGTAAATGTTATCAAAACACTTAACGAAACTATTTTTGTTATAAATATGAGTAAAAGAACAAACGTTCCCAATATAAGTGCAACCCAAAAATTTACGGCGGCAATAACACCAAATGTTGTTGAAACACCCTTACCGCCTTTAAAACCAAAATATATAGGATAATTATGTCCAAGTATAGCAAAAATGCCAATAACAGCCGCAAATTGTCCGACGCCGAAAAATTTTGCCAAAAGGCACGGCAAAACTCCTTTAAAAAAGTCGCAGAGAAAAACTATTATACCGTATTTTTTCCCTAAGGCCCTTACCGTATTTGTTGCACCTGCGTTTCCGCTTCCAACTTTCTTTATATCAACATCTTTTAATTTACATATTACAATTGAAAAATTAATGCTTCCCAAAAGATAAGCAACGATTGAAAGAAAAATAATTTTAATTGTCATTACTTGTCATCCTTCTTTTCCCTTACTATAAATTTAAGCGGAGTACCATTAAGTCCAAATGCCTCCCTGAGTTGGTTTTCGATGTATCTTACATATGAAAAATGTGCAAGTTCTTTGTTATTAACAAAAAGAACAAATGTCGGAGGTTTGATTGAAACCTGAGTAATATAGTAAATTTTCAATCTTTTACCTTTGTCAGTAGGAGGTTGTACTCTCAATATTGCCTGATTTAAAACATCATTAAGTACTCCGGTTTGTATTCTTGTTGTATTTTGTTCATTAACATAGTGAATCAACTCAAAAAGTCTGTCAACCCTTGCACCTGTTTTGGCTGATATAAACTCTATAGGAGCATACATCATAAAATTAAACCCATCAAGCACCTTGTTCTTATAATTTTTCATTGTATTCGTTTCTTTTTCAACGGTGTCCCATTTGTTGACTGCAACAATCAAACCTTTTCCGTTGTCATGGGCATAACCCGCAATTTTTGTATCTTGCTCGGTAACCCCCTCATTTGCATCTATCATCATAATTACAACATCGGAACGATCAACTGCAAGAAGTGTTCTTACTGCACTGTATCTTTCAATACTCTCATCAATTTTACCCCTTTTTCTAAGTCCGGCAGTGTCAGTAAAAATATATTTCTTTCCGTCTTTTTCGAACATAACGTCAATTGCATCTCTTGTTGTGCCCGGAATATCCCTGACTATTACACGCTCATCGCCCAAAATGCTGTTAATAAGTGATGATTTTCCGGCGTTAGGTCTGCCTGTTATTGCAATTTTTATTATACTTTCATCTTCTTCAAAGTTTTCTGCATCAGCAAAATATTTGGAAACTTCATCAAGGAGATCACCGAATCCCAGACTATTTACAGCAGACACGGGAAAGGGTTCGCCTAAACCCAAGTTGTAAAACTCATATATTTCCATTGGTGGCTGTCCTGCCGCATCGCACTTATTGCATACAAGAACAACCGGTTTCCCGGATTTTTGAAGCATTGCTGCAACATCACGGTCTGCTGCAGTGACCCCGCCTTTGATATCAGTAACAAACACTATAACATCCGCCATGTCAATTGCAATTTCAGCTTGTTTTCTCATTTGTGCAAGTATTATATCATTCGTTTTAGGTTCAATTCCGCCCGTATCGATAAGTGTAAATTTATGATTAAGCCACTCACCGTCTGCATAAATTCTATCTCTTGTAACCCCCGGCGTATCCTCAACAATTGCTATCCTGTCGCCGATTAATTTGTTAAAAAGCATTGATTTACCCACATTAGGTCTTCCTACTATTGCAACTATAGGTTTCATACAAATAACACTCCCTTTCTAATCTGTAAGATAGTGAACCAAATCATATCCGTCATTAGTAATTTTAATTTTGATATTAAGTTCTCTTTCAACATCACCTACTGTGTAGTCATCAAGAAAAATATCCGTACTTGCTCTTAGCATATTTTCGGGTATGAGAAGATATTCACCAAGACTTTTGCCCTTAAGCTGTTTAATAATATCTCCACCCGTAACAAGACCGGAAACTGTAATCGACTCACCAAAAAAATCATTTCTTATACCAAAAACATTGCATTCGATGCCATCAACTTTAGAAACAAGTTTATTTATTAAATCTTCACTGATTTTGCCTGTCGCTATACTTACTTTCTTAGGTCTTATATGCTTCACTTTCGAAAGTTCATCATTAAACTCCTTTTCAAGCAAAACCGCCATGCCAACTCCGTTTTCAAGTTGCGGAAATTCATCATAATCCTCATAATCAGGAAAAGGAACATTTCCCTCTATATAAAATTCATCGGCAAGATATATTATTTTAGCACCGTATTTCCTTTCAAATTCTTTTTGAATATCCTCAATATGTCTAACGATTTCTTTGCAATCGGATTCGCTGAATGCCTCCATAGGATACAGACCCTCTCTGAATTTTGTCATACCCAGAGGAACTATGCAAATGCTGTTCACATTTGGAATAAACTGTTCAAGATCCCTTATTGTTTTATCAAGTATTTTTCCGTCATTAATATTTTTACACAAAACAACCTGACAATTAATCTCAATTTCAGCATCGCTTAATTTTTTTAACTGCTCAAGCAATTTACCCGCCCTTTTATTTCCCAGCATAAATTTTCTTAACTCAGGGTCAGTACATTGAACCGAAACATTTATAGGCGACATTCTCATTTCAATCAAGTTATCAAGTTCACGGTCTGATATATTTGTAAGAGTAACATAATTACCGTGCAAAAAAGACAGCCTGGAGTCATCATCTTTAAAATATAGGCTTTCCCTCATACCTTTTGGAAGTTGATCAATAAAACAAAAAACGCATTTGTTTGCACAACTTTTAGCCTTAGTAAGAAGTGGATTCTCAAACTCTACGCCAAGATCTTCGCCATATTCAGTAATAATATCAATACATTCAATCTGTCCGTCTTTCTTTTTGACAGTTATTTCATATTCCGGATCGGCAGTCTGATACATAAACATTAATATATCAGTTGCCTTTTTTCCATTAACTTCCAGCAATTCATCGCCCGGTTCAATGCCGACATCATATGCGATTGAATCTTTATCAACACTTATAATTTTAGCCATCTTATCTCCCCAAAAGCACAAAACACTATTAATTATTATCCTACAAATTCCTATTATTGTCAAGTGTTTAAGAATTTTTAAGCAAATAAAAACAAGGCTTTTAGAGCCTTGTTTTTATAAGAATAGAAATTAGTTTGCTTTAACAACTTCCCTGCCCTTGTAAAAACCACACTCAGGGCAAACTCTGTGTGATAACACCAAAGCACCGCACTGAGAGCATTTCACCATACCAGGTACTGCCAACTTCCAGTTTGCTCTTCTTTTATCTCTTCTTGCTTTAGATATTTTTCTCTTTGGAACTGCCATTAAGTTCACACCTCCCTTAATAATCATGTCAAAAATACTAATCAAATAAATGTTTTAAAATGTCAAATTGCGGATTCCATTCATCATCAACACAATCGCACGATGAAACATTAAGATTAGTCCCGCATTTCTGACAAATACCTTTGCAATCTTCTTTGCATAAATTCTTAAGCGGAAGATTCAAAAAAATGTTTTTGAAGGTGTAATCGGAAACGTCAATAACTTCACCATCGAAAAGATTTGCGAATTCATCGTTATCCGAATCAATCTCCTTAACAAAACTCTCTTCAAAATCAAAATTGATTTCTTTAGAAACAGGCTGCATACATCTATCGCACAAAGTGTTGTACTCAGCACAAACCTTTGCACTCATCACCACGACGCCGCCGACATTTTTCACTGTACCGCTTATATGTACAGGCTTATCAAAAGAAACTGCTTCATGAACAAAATCTGAATTATTAATTGAAATATCATCATCAAAATTCAAAATCAAATCCGGGTTCTTGAGAACCGGCAAAATATTCAAAAGCACAGCGTTCCCTCCCCTGCACACACAATAAGACTATAATAGTATAAAACAAAAATATGTTTTTGTCAAGACATTTTTTATTCTGTCAATGCTTTTGTTTCAATTGCTATCATTAACTCCTCGTTCGTAGGAATTACAAGCGTTTTAACCTTTGCTCCCGGTGCTGAAATATCAATTTCTTCCCCTCTTACCGAATTCTTTTCATCGTCTATCTTAAGACCCAAAATTTCAAGATCTCCTGCAACATATTTTCTAAGTTCTTTATCGTTCTCACCAACACCGGCAGTAAATACAACCGCATCAACCCTGCCGAGCAATGCAGCATAAGCACCGATATCTTTCTTAATCTGATTGTAGAACATTTTAAGTCCTGCTTCTGCCCTCTTATTTCCGTTTTCGGCTGCAGATGTTACATCTCTAAAGTCGCTCGAAACTCCTGAAACGCCCAAAATGCCCGACTTCTTATTCATAATATCGTTAATCTCGGCAGTTGTAAGATTTTCTTTGTCCATCAAATATGTAACTATTGCAGGATCGATATCTCCGCATCTTGTTCCCATCAATGTACCCGCAAGAGGTGTAAAGCCCATAGTGGTATCTATGCTCTTACCTTCTTTAACAGCGGTAATTGATGAACCGTTACCAAGATGGCAGGTAATAATATTAATTTCTTCCGGCTTCTTTCCGAGCATTGCAGCAGCCCTCTGTGTAACATATTTGTGCGATGTGCCGTGAAATCCGAATCTTCTTACTTTATATTTTTCGTAGTATTCGTAAGGAATTGCATAAAGAAACGCTTCCTGAGGCATTGTCTGATGAAATGCAGTATCAAAAACCGCTACCATAGGCACACCGGGCATTGCTTTTTCACAAGCTTCAATTCCGATAAGATTTGGTGGATTATGAAGAGGTGCGAGTTCGACACACGCTTCCAATGCTTTTTTTACCTTTTCTGTTATAACAACAGAACTGCTGAATTCCTCACCGCCATGTACCACTCTGTGACCAACCGCAGAAATCTCACCCATATCTTTAATAACACCGTGATTTTCATCAACAAGTGCATTAATAACTGCATTAATTGCATCTGCGTGATTATTCATTTTAATTGAAAGTTCATATTTTTTATCACTAACTTTATGAGTTAAAAGCGAACCTTCAATACCGATTCTCTCGCAAAGTCCTTTTGCCATAACCTGTTTTGTGTCCATATCTATAAGTTGATATTTAAGTGATGAACTTCCGCAGTTTATTACTAAAATTTTCATATGTGATTTCTCCTCAATAATTTATTATTTTCCTTGTGCCTGCACACAAGTAATTGCTACAACACCTACTATGTCATCAGCAGAGCAACCTCTTGAAAGATCATTAATTGGTTTTGCAATTCCCTGCGTTACAGGTCCGTATGCTTCTGCTTTAGCAAGACGCTGAACAAGTTTATAACCAATGTTTCCTGCATCAAGATCAGGAAATACTAAAACATTTGCCTTACCTGCAACTTTTGAATCAGGTGCCTTAGACGCTCCGACACTGGGAACGATTGCAGCATCAAGTTGAAGTTCCCCGTCGACTTTAAGGTCAGGATTTGCTTCTTTACAAAGTTTAGTTGCCTCTACGACTTTATCAACATCAGCATGTTTAGCACTTCCTTTTGTTGAATGCGAAAGCATAGCAACAATTGCTTCTTTTTCCACCAAAAGTTCAAAACTCTCTGCCGAGCACGCAGCAATAGCCGCAAGTTTTTCAGGGTCGGGATTTTGTTCAAGACCGCTGTCGGCAAAAATGAATGTTCCGTCTGCACCATATTCACAATCCGGAACAACCATAAGGAAAAATGCAGAAACAAGTTTAACCCCAGGTTTGGTTTTAATAATCTGAAGACTTGGTCTAAGTGTATTAGCCGTAGAGTGGCAAGCACCTGAAACAACACCGTCTGCATCACCGGCTTTTACCATAAGGCAAGCATAGTACATATAATCGCCAAGAGCCTGTTTTTTCGCATCTTCATAGGTAAGGCCTTTGTTTTTTCTAAGTTCAACAAAAAGATTGATATATTCTTCCGTTTTTTAATATGTAAACGGATTTATAATTCTTGCCTATGATATATCAATGACTTTACTGTTTTCATCTAGTTCTTCCTGAGTAC
>CAKSDT010000073.1 GCA_934446135.1 uncultured Clostridia bacterium | reverse complement strand
TGAGGGAAATCTTCCGATAGACAAATTTATGAATGCTTTGAGAAGCATAAATTATACAGGATATATGTCGATTGAATGGGACCCTTCGTGGGAAGAAGAAATTAATGATTATGAAATTATTTTTCCGCATTATGTAAGTTATATGTCACGCTATGAAAATCTTTCGCGTGCAAAATCATCACTTTATGAGAACAAATCCGGAACCGGTAAATTTGTTTGGAAAAAAGATGCACTTATAGAGAAAACATTTTCACAGGTATTAGATAAAATGGTTCAGGAATTTCCCGATCAGTATGCCTTTAAATATACTACTCTTGATTACACGAGAACTTATAAAGAATTCAGAGAAGATGTAGACACATTTGCAAGGAGTCTTGTTTCTTTGGGAGTAAGACCCGGAAGTCATGTTGCGGTCTGGGCCACGAATGTTCCTCAGTGGTATATTGCATTCTGGGCAGTAACAAAAATAGGTGCGGTTTTGGTTTCTATGAACACTGCATACAAAATTCACGAGGCCGAGTACCTTTTAAAGCAATCCGATACACATACACTTATTATGGTTGAAAATTACCGTGATTCAGATTATTCAGGAATTATATCCGAACTTTGTCCTGAACTTTCTGAAACAAAAAAAGGAGAACAGCTTCACGCAAAAAGACTTCCGTTTTTAAGGAATGTTATAACGGTGGGATTTAAACAAAAGGGTTGTATAACATGGGATGATGCAATTTTGAGAGCAAATGAAGTTCCTGTTGAGGAGGTTTTAAGACTTGCTTCAAAAGTTGATGTAAACGATGTCTGCAATATGCAGTACACATCAGGTACTACAGGATTTCCGAAGGGTGTTATGCTTACTCATTACAACATAGTAAACAACGGTAAATGTATCGGCGACAGAATGGATCTTTCAACGGCAGACAGAATGATGATTCAGGTTCCTATGTTTCACTGTTTTGGTATGGTTCTTGCAATGACTGCGGCAATGACTCACGGAGCAGCCGTTCTTCCGCTCCCTTACTTTAGTCCAAAGCCGGCATTAAGTTGTATTAATCAGGAAAGAATAACTTGTTTCCACGGTGTACCTACAATGTTTATTGCACTTTTGGAACATCCCGATTTTGCAAAGACTGATTTTTCATATATGAGGACAGGAATTATGGCAGGTTCGCCTTGCCCCGAGGCAGTAATGAATAAGGTTATAGAAAAAATGAATATGAAAGAAATAACCATTGTTTACGGTCAGACAGAGAGTTCACCGGGATGTACTATGAGCAGCACAGATGATTCTGTTGAAGTAAGAGTGACAACTGTCGGAAGGCCGCTCCCTGAAATAGAATGCAAAATAGTCGATCCCGAAACAAATGAGGAACTTCCTGTAAACCAGACCGGAGAATTTGTTGCAAGAGGATATAATATAATGAAGGGCTATTATAAAATGCCCGAAGCCACCAAAAATGCTATTGATGAAGACGGTTGGCTTCATACAGGGGATTTGGCACTTAAAACACCTGAGGGCAATTTCAGAATTACCGGAAGATTGAAAGATATGATTATAAGAGGCGGAGAAAATATATATCCTAAAGAAATTGAGGAATTCATATATACAAACCCAAAGGTTAAAGATGTTCAGGTGATAGGTATTCCGGATGAACAATACGGCGAAGAAATTCTTGCATGTGTAATATTAAAAGATAATGAGGAAATGACCGAGGACGAAATGAAAGACTATGTAAGGGCAAATATGGCAAAACACAAGGTTCCGAGGTATGTTGATTTTGTAAAAGAATTTCCTATGAATGTTGCGGGAAAAATATTAAAATATAAAATGAGGGAAGATGCTGCAAAAAGACATAATATAAAAATAGTTGACGGCATCGTAACCAAATAATCGGAGGTAAATATGAGTAAAACAAATATTGAAACAAAATGCGTTCAGGGCGGCTATGTTCCGAAAAACGGCGAACCCAGACAAATTCCGATAGTTCAGAGTACAACATTTAAGTATGATACCTGTGAAGATATGGGTAAATTGTTTGATTTGGAAGCGAGCGGATATTTTTACACAAGGCTTCAAAATCCTACCAATGATTATGTTGCAGCAAAGATTTGCGAACTTGAAGGCGGAACGGCTGCAATGCTCACATCATCGGGACAGGCAGCAAATTTTTACAGTGTATTTAATATAGCGTCGTGCGGTGATCATATAGTTTCTTCATCCTGTATTTACGGCGGTACATTTAACCTTTTTGCGGTTACTATGAAAAAAATGGGAATCGAATTTACATTTGTAGATCCCGACTGTACGGAAGAAGAACTAAGCAGTGCGTTTAAAAGCAATACAAAAGCGGTTTTTGCAGAAACAATTTCAAATCCTTCGCTTACAGTGCTTGATATTGAAAAATTTGCAAAAGCAGCACATAAAAACGGTGTTCCTCTTATTGTTGACAACACTTTTGCAACACCCATTAATTGCAGACCGTTTGAGTGGGGAGCGGATATCGTAACTCATTCTACAACAAAATATATGGACGGACATTCTGCAGGAGTCGGCGGATGTATAGTAGACTCGGGTAATTTCGATTGGAGCAAGTATCCCGATAAATTTCCGGGACTTTGCACCCCCGATGACAGTTACCACGGAATTACCTATTCAGAAAAGTTTGGAAAAGAGGGTGCATATATCACAAAAGCAACAGTGCAACTTATGAGGGATTTTGGTTCAATTCAGTCTCCGCAGAATGCGTATATTTTAAATCTCGGACTTGAAAGCCTTCATGTTAGAATGAAAAGGCACTGTGAAAATGCACAGGCTGTTGCAGAGTTTTTGGAACAGCATCCTAAAATCAAATCTGTTAAATATTCAGGTCTTAAAAATGATAAATATTACAATTTGGCACAAAAATATCTTAAAAACGGTTCCTGCGGAGTTGTAAGTTTTGAAATTGATGGGACAAAAGATGATGCTGAAAAGTTTATGAAGAAACTTAAAATAGGAATTGTTGCAACTCATGTTGCAGATGCCCACACCTGTGTTTTACATCCTGCGAGTACAACCCATAGACAACTAACCGATGAAGAACTTGTAAATGCCGCTGTTTCACCTAATATGATAAGATTTTCTTGCGGTCTTGAAAGTAAAGAAGATTTGATTGAAGATTTGAAACAGGCACTTTCAGATTAACGGAGGGAAACGAATGCCGATTAAAATACCAAATGAGTTGCCGGCTGTTAAGGTGTTAGATAAAGAGAATATCTTTGTTATGACGCAAACACGGGCAATTACTCAGGACATAAGACCGCTTAAGATACTGCTTCTTAATCTTATGCCTTTAAAAATAGATACAGAGACTCAGCTTATAAGGCTTTTGGGAAACTCTCCCTTGCAGGTTGAAATGGAATTTATATGCACAAAAACATATAATTCGAAAAACACATCTAAAAGCCACCTTCAAGCGTTTTATAAGCATTTCGAAGATGTTAAAGACCGAAAATTTGACGGAATGATAATAACCGGTGCACCGGTTGAACAATTAGAGTTTGAAGAGGTTGACTATTGGGATGAACTCTGTGAAATAATGGAGTGGACAAAGAACAATGTCCATAGCACTTTCCATATATGTTGGGGAGCACAGGCGGCACTTTACTACCACTACGGAATAAAAAAAGTCGGACTTCCAAAAAAGTTGTTTGGTGTATTTTCACACCGTGTTGAAAGAAAGGGATCGATGCTTTTCAGAGGATTTGATGACTATTTCTATGTTCCCCATTCACGGCATACAACGGTTTTAAGGAAAGATATAGAAAAAGTTTCGGATCTCAGAATTCTGGCTTCTTCTGAAAAAGCAGGCGTATATGCAGTGTCTACCGATAACGGAAAGCAATTTTTCATTACAGGTCATTCAGAGTATGATAGAGATACACTTAAAAAAGAGTATTTAAGGGATAAAGAGGCGGGACTTCAAATTGAACTTCCCGAAAATTATTTTCCCGATAACGATGAGAACGAAGAACCGATTTGTAATTGGCGTTCGGGTGCAAGTTTAATATATTCAAATTGGTTGAATTATTATGTATATCAGACAACACCTTATGATATTAATGAAATTAACAAAGAAAGGAAGAATTAATTATGGAAATTAAAGTTACCAAAACAACATCACCGAAAACAAAACCTACCGGAGATTTGGGTTTCGGAACAATTTTTACCGATCATATGTTTGTGAGAGATTACTCAAGGGAAAAGGGGTGGGGAGAAGCAACCATAGTTCCTTTCGGAAAATTGGAATTAAATCCCGCAGCAACTGTTTTTCACTACGGTGCTGAAATATTTGAGGGTTTAAAGGCATACAGAACGAAAAGCGGTACGGTTCAACTTTTCAGACCTATTGAAAATGTAAGAAGAATGAACAATTCCGCGGAAAGATTAAGACTTCCTCAAATGGACGAGAATGAAATGCTTCAGGCAATTATTGAATTTGTAAAACTTGAACAGGATTGGGTTCCGTCAGGTGACGGCGAATCGCTCTATTTAAGACCGTTCTTATTTGGAAATGATGAGCATTTAGGGGTTCATTCAATTAATAATGCCAAATTCGTGATTATCGCATCACCAAGCGGAAGTTATTATAAAGAAGGCATCAATCCTGTTAAAATTATGATTGAGGAAGATGATGTAAGGGCAGTAAGAGGCGGAACCGGTTATGCAAAATGCGGCGGAAACTATGCTGCAGCTAACAGAGCAGGAGAAAAAGCAGAAGAAAAGGGATTTACACAGGTTCTTTGGCTTGACGGTGTCGAAAGAAAGTATATTGAAGAAGTTGGAGCAATGAATGTAATGTTTAAAATTGACGGAGAAATTGTAACTCCAAAACTTACAGGCTCAATTCTTCCCGGTATCACAAGAAAATCCTGCATTGAAGTTTTGAAAGACGAAGGATACACCGTTACGGAAAGACTTTTAAGTGCAGATGAATTGATAGAAGCACTCGAAAGCGGTAAACTTGAGGAGGCATGGGGCTGCGGCACAGCAGCTGTTGTATCACCTATCGGAGAACTTTACTATCACGGAAAAACCTATACGATAAACAATAACGAAATAGGTGATGTTACACAAAAATTGTATGATGAACTTACAGGAATTCAGTATGGAAAAATTGAGGATAAAAGAAAATGGATTGTTCAGATTTAACATTTAAAAGAATAACTGTTTTTGCGGGACATTACGGAAGCGGCAAAACAAATGTTGCAATAAATTATGCAGCGGCACTTTCAAAACTAAACAAAAAAGTGTCGCTTGCAGACCTTGATATTGTTAATCCGTATTTCAGGACAAAAGATTCTGCAGAATTTCTTAAAAAAATGAATATAAGACTTATTTCTTCAGAGTTTGCAAATTCCAATGTTGATACTCCGGCACTTTCGCCCGATACATATTCTATTTTAGAGGATAAAGGGGTTACAGGTGTAATTGATCTTGGCGGTGACGACAGAGGGGCCCTTGCAATGGGAAGGTATTCGGATTTTATTAAGGATGAGAATGATTACGAGATGCTTCTTGTAATAAATAAATACCGATTTCTCACAAAAACGCCTGAAGATACGGTAATTGTCGCAAAGCAGATAGAAGATGCGTCAAACATTAAGTTTACGGGGATTGTAAACAACTCAAATCTGGGAGATGAAACAACAGAAGACACGGTTCTTGAGGCTGTTTCATATGCAAACAAAGTGTCAGAATTACTTAGTGCAGAAATTAAAATGACAACTGTTGAAAGAAAAATTTACGGCGGTCTTAAAGGAAAAATAAAAAATTTAATGCCGATAGATATTTTAGTAAAGCAGTCATGGCTCAAAAATGAGAATATTTAAAATATATTGTGACAGGTAGAGTAAAAATGGCTAAAGTTTCGTTTAACGAAAATTTGTGTAAGGGATGCGGCCTTTGTGTTACGGCCTGTCCCAAAAAGATAGTCGAACTTAAGAATACGCTTAATGCCAAAGGTTATAAACCGGCAGGTGTTACGGATTTGTCGCAGTGCATAGGGTGTGCTTTTTGTGCAACGATATGTCCGGATTGTGTAATTACGGTTGAGAAATAAGGAGGCGGAATAAATGAGTGAAAAAGTATTAATGAAAGGTAACGAGGCAATGGCTGAAGCGGCTATTATGGCAGGTTGTCACCATTATTTCGGTTACCCTATAACACCGCAGACAGAAGTTGCGGCATATATGTCAAAAAGACTTCCTAAAATAGACGGAGGTGTGTTTTTACAGGCAGAAAGCGAAGTTGCGGCAATAAATATGGTGATTGGTGTTTCATCAACAGGAAAAAGAGTAATGACATCATCATCAAGTCCCGGAATTTCTTTAAAGAGCGAAGGACTCTCGTATCTTGCAGGGTGCGATCTTCCGGCACTTGTAGTAAATGTTCAAAGAGGAGGTCCGGGACTCGGCGGAATTCAGCCTTCACAGTCTGATTATTTTCAGGCAACAAGAGGCGGAGGACACGGAGATTATCATCTGATAGTTCTTGCTCCGTCGTCTGTTCAGGAAATGGTTGATCTTACATTTAAAGGTTTTGATCTTGCTGATAAATACAGAATGACCTCAATGATTTTGGCAGACGGTACAATGGGTCAGATGATGGAACCTGTATCGCTTGATTTGGGTGAAGTAAAAAAATACGATAAACCATGGGCTCTTACAGGAACAAAAAACGAAAGAAAGCCTAATATTGTAAATTCACTGTTCTTAAAGCCGGATGAACTTGAAGTTGAGAACTTTAAAAGATATGAAAAGTATGCTGAAATAGAGAAAAATGAAGTTATGTATGAAGAATACAAAATGGAAGATGCTGAAGTCTGTATTGTTGCATTCGGCGTAGCTGCAAGGGTTTCTCAGAATGCAATTGATGAGGCAAGAAAAAAAGGAATAAAAGCAGGTATGATAAGACCCGTTACTCTTTGGCCGTTCCCAAAAGAAGTTTTAAATAAGACGGCGGATAAAGTAAGAGCCTTTGTTTCGGTTGAACTCAGCATGGGACAGATGATAGAGGATGTTGAACTTGCAATAAGGTGCAAAAAACCGGTGCTTTTATGCAACCGTGCCGGCGGTATGATTCCTACTACCGATAATGTTCTTTCGAAAATTGAGGAAGCAAATAAGATTGGAGGTAATGAGTAATGACAGTATTTGAAAAACCAAAAGCACTTACTGATGCACCGCTTCATTATTGTCCCGGATGCACACACGGTATCATTCACCGTCTTGTTGCAGAGGCTATTGACGAACTTGGAATTTCAGGAAGAACCATTGGTGTTGCGTCTGTAGGATGCTCAGTTTTTGCATATAATTATTTTAATTGTGATATGGTTCAGGCTGCACACGGCAGAGCCCCTGCAGTAGCAACAGGCGTTAAGCGTTCCGATTCGTCAAATATTGTATTTACATATCAGGGTGACGGAGATTTGGCGGCTATAGGAACAGCCGAAACAGTTCACTCAGCAGCAAGAAGAGAAAATATAACAGTTATATTTGTCAATAATGCAATCTATGGTATGACAGGCGGACAGATGGCACCTACTACACTTCCGGGTCAGATTACACAGACCTCACCTTACGGCAGAGATGTTTCTAAGGTAGGATATCCTGTAAAAGTTTGCGAGATGCTTTCGAATGTTGACGGTGCGGCATATCTTGAAAGAGTTGCTGTAAATGATGTCAAAAATATTAAAAATGCAAAAAGAGCGATTAAAAAAGCTTTTCAGAATCAGGTTGACGGAAAGGGATTTTCACTTGTTGAGGTTCTTTCAACTTGTCCTACAAACTGGGGTATGTCCCCCGAAAAGGCTATGAAATGGCTTGAAGAAAATATGATGCCTTATTATCCGCTCGGAGTTTATAAGGACATTACAGAGGATAATAAATAAAGGGGGAAAGATAATATGAATAAGCAAATTTTAATTGCAGGATTCGGCGGACAGGGAATTTTGTTTTCGGGAAAATTTCTTGCTTATGAAGGACTTATCGAAGGCAGAGAAGTTTCATGGCTTCCGTCTTACGGTCCTGAAATGAGAGGCGGTACGGCAAACTGCAGCATAATTTTAAGTGATGAAAAAATAGGTTCTCCCATTGTTGACAAACCCGATATCTTAATTGCAATGAATGCACCGTCATTTGATAAGTATGTGAATGAAATAAAATCCGGCGGCCAGGCATTTATAGACAGTTCTCTTATTGAAAAAAAATGTGAAAGAAACGATGTTGATGCGTATTATATTCCGGCAACAAAACTTGCGGCAGACGAGAATTTGCCTGGTCTTGCAAATATGATAATTTTGGGACTGTTTATCAAAAAGTCGGGGGTTATTCCTTACGAGAATATAGAAAAAGCAATGCAAAAACTTGTTCCGGCAAAAAAACAGAATCTTATTGAACTTAATATGAAAGCGATAAACATCGGATATAATTACGAAAACTAAGGAACTTGATGCGAAATTTTATTCTACATTAAGTTCCCGCGAAAGGAAGATTATTATATGGTAAATGAACAACTTCAGGATATAGGTATGAGACTGAGATGCTTAAGGGAAGATATGGAAATATCTTCAAGAGATATGGCAGAAAAATTAGGTGTTGATGAAAATACATATCTTGCGTATGAAGATGGCAAAAATGACTTTTCTTTCAGTTTTATGTATAATGCGGCAGAAATTTTGGG
>CAKSDT010000072.1 GCA_934446135.1 uncultured Clostridia bacterium | reverse complement strand
ATACTGAACCTCTTGAAGTAAATCCGCATTTTTTCAAAAATCCGAATTCTAAAGAGTTACCGTTTCCTACCTGACAGTCAGCAATTCTGCCATCATAAGAAATATAAAACTTTCCGTCTAATCCGTACTCTAAAGCAGTTGCCTGTTTGCTGTTTACTGCCTGAATATATGTCGGTGAAACTTCATACTCATTTCCGTCACTCAATAAATACTCTGAACCTGACACACCGTCAACAGTTCCGACAACCACTTCATTAGAAACGATAATTTCAGTGTATGTCTTAGATAAATTTTGATAAAAACTGATGACAGATTCGTTTGCAATATCACTTAACGAAACAGGGTTTAAATCAGAATCATAAAAATCTGTCGTACCTGAAGAATCAACTTGCAAATATGTTTTTGAATCATACTGTAAATTATAATCAAATATGATCCTCTTGTCAATAGCATTTGTGCCTTTTACTGGATAAGTAGTAAATTCTTTTATGATTGCAACATTATATAAATCTCCACCGTCTGAAGATGAAAATGTTACAGTTGCATTTCTTCCGTCAAAGTAATTTCTGACATCGTTTTTAGGCAGATAATCGCCGTTATACATTGCATACTCAATATCAGAAATTGTGTATCTGTCCTCGCTTCCGTCCTCATTGTCAAATGTCAAGTCGGCACCGTTTATATATCCGTCTTTAATGTTATAAGTTTTTGAAACGGAATTTTTGGTGTTTTCTCTCAATAAAACAACATCGTATTTATCGGTTAAATCGTCATATTTTGCATATCCCTCTACATTTTTACCAAAAAGACTTAAAAGTTTTTTATCACTGCATCTGTAATTAAATCTGTCGATTTGAATAAATCCTTCTTTAATCTTTTCGTTTGAGTATATGTTTATGCCTTCCTTACCGTTAAAAAATCCGTCAACTTTTGTCATTTTAAATGTTTCTGTAAGAAAACTTTTTCCTTTTGCAACCTGATGCGAAGTATAACCGTAATCGTCCATTACTTCATATTTTAAGTCAACATCAAGCGAATTGTAAATAAGTGTCGCAAGTTGTTCTTTGGTAATATTGTCCGATACTGCGGTGTATTTGATATTTCTTAACAGTTTTAAATTGCTTGCTACTGCAAAATATCCGTCTTCGCCGTAATTTTTAATCTCATCGGAATATCCCAATGCGTCAACCATAAGAGTAAGTGCTGTTTTAACGGTTGCTTTTTTGTTGCTTCCGTATTTCTGCTGATAATCAGTTAACGCACTGTCGCCGTTGTAACGGAGTTTAATTATAATTTCCGCAAGTTGTTTTTCAGTAACTTCCTTTTCAGACTCAAAAAGGCCGTTTTCTTCATAACCCATAACTCCAAGTAAGATTATGTCTTTAACATAATTGCTTAATTCTTCTCCTCCGCCCGAAGGATTATTTGGGCCGTCATTGTTTTCATAATCATACAAGAACACATCATCAATATAATCCTCGGCTACAAGCCAATCCTCACGCGGACCGAACATTGTATCTTTTGCATAAGCCGAAACTGACAGAATTGAAAATATGAGTATTGTTGAGATTAGTATTTTAATTTTTCCTGTCATATTTTAATCCTCCAGATATTCTAAAATTTTAGCCATAAGTGCTGCAGTCTGTCCGCGGTCCAATGTCTTATCCGGTGCAAACTCATTATTTCCGACACCTTGGATAATTCCCGCTTCAACCGCTGCTGCAACATAAGGTTTTGCCCAATCGCTTATGTTTTGCGAGTCATTAAACATTGATAAATCATATTCATCCTTAACTTCAATGCCCAAAGCCTGAACTGCCATTTTGCATACTTGCTCTCTTGTCACCGAATCATAAGGATTGAAATTTTCACTTTCTGAAACAACTTCTGCATAAAGTGCTGACTGAACATAGCCTGCAAACCAATCATCAGCACTTATGTCTTTAAATGTTCCGTCATAACTTTCTGTGTTCTTTTCAATTGCTTTCATTAAATATGTGACAAATTCTGCCCTTGAAACTGTAAGTTCGGGGAAGAAATTACCTTTATCAGAACCGCTCATTATTCCTTTATCGCTTACTTTTTCAGCATAGTCCAAAGCCCAGTGATTTGCAAGATCGTTGAACTTAGGTATTTTAGTTTCCTCAGGTATTTCACCGATTTTTATAATCTCTACAGTGTCATTTCCGGGTTTTGTCGGCATCATTGAGCCGCCTCCGCCACCGCCGCCTCCGGTACCGCCCGACGATGGTTTAATGTTATATGCCGCACTTACCGTATTGCCGTAAAGCGGAAGATCCTTTATGCAGGGTGACACTTTAACCTGTAGTATTCCTATTGTTGATGAGCTTACGCTTACACTTGCACCAGTACCGATTAAACTGTCATTTACATACCATTCAATCTTTGTACTTCCCTCCTGAGCATTATCGGGAGATTCATACTTGTAACTTACAAGGTAAATATTATTGCCCATTGAGTTTATCCTTACATCAGATGCAACAGGCTTATTATACATATATACCGGTTCGCTTAAAACAGCATCTCCGTCAAAAGGTTCACTTGATGATACAGGTATTACTTCTGCTTTGATATATTTACCCTGGTATTCATCCTTTAACAATAACTGCTTTTGTGTTTCGTTCGGAATTTCAGTGTAGTTTGCGTCTCTTTCAGCCGAAATGTACCAGTTAAACTTTGAGTTTTGTTCAACATCACCGGGGTTGTTATCATAAAAATCATATTCCAACTCAAGAGTGTTGCCGGAAATTGCAGTGCCTTTAATGCCTTTAACATAGGCCACCGGTTTACTTGGCTTACATACTGCTGCAGCCTGCGTAGGCTTGCCGAATGTTCCTTGTGAATCGTGGGGAACGATAACACATTTTATACATTTGTCAACATATTCTGCTGTCACTGTGAAATCCGGAGAATTTGATTTTGACACAAATTCATAATCCCCGTCATATTTGTCCGATGCGTACCAATAATAAGTATGTGTGCCTTCCGAAACGCCCCCGCCGTGTGAATATGTTCCTCCTGCTGTAATAACTGAGTTTTCAGCAACTTCTCCGCTTATCACAGGATCGGTTATAACAGGAACAAATGTAGGTGCTGAAAAACTGGGTTTATACACTTTAAAATTATCAATCAAAACATCTCCTGAACTTCCGGTTGTCGTAAATGCAAACGAACCGCTGCCAAAGTCAGTAAAGTTTTGTTCTTTAATCTTTTCGCTTCCCGAATATAAAACCTGTTTATTTCCTATTGCGGAAACTGCAACACTTATCGGTAAAACGGGATCTTTGATATATTTTACATATTCTGTGTCTTTTTTTGCAGCAAGTATCTCACCGGTAAACACTGTACTTTGCATACTTTCTTTATATAATGCGCCGTAGAAAGCACCGTTGCCGTAATCTCTGAAACTTCCGCGGTATCCGTTTCTTATGTTAAAGAAAAACCTGAAATTCGGACCCGAATTTTTAATATCACATCTCATAATATAGTCGCTAAGGCCTGCCTGAACTGTCAGCGGGAAATCCTCTCCGTTATACACAACTTTGCTGTCCTTACTTGCTTTAAGCACAAGATATCCGTTTTCGGAGTTATGGCTAAATGCACTTGCATCTGCACAATGCCAGCCGGTGATATCATTATCAAAATCATCTTCAAAAAGCAACTCGCTTTTTATATTGATATTGCACTAAGCACTTCCGACCGCTGCATAAACATATAAGGTTTCCATATCGCCTTCATAATTAAAACTTACTGTCTTGCCGTCTTTGGAAAAATCAGTAATTTCTGTTCCGTTACAATATAACTTAAGTGAATTGCCTACATTTTCGGCAAATTCAATTCGCACAATACCGTCTATATAAGTTCCGCTTACCGCATCAATGTAAGGACTTATATACAAGAAACGGTCTGACATAACTTCCGTCCCGAAATACGGTTCGTTTACTGACTTAGGCGTTACACTGAATTTGATATATTTACCAAGCATCTCATCTGTAACAGTTACAGTCTTACCTGTTACATTCTCAATTAATTCATATCCCACATCGTCAAAAGATGAACTATACCATTTTATAATTGTGTTTTCTGTATCTTCACTGTCACCGTTGTAATCGTGAAAAATATATTCAGCAGTAAGTACATCACCGTCTTTTGACATATTAAGTCCGTCAGCATACGGCATAAGTTCCGGTATATATTCTATAGATTCTTCCTGACCGTAAATTCGGTCCTCGCTTACAGGTACAACTGAAAATTTAAACATTGAATTAGTATAGCCTGATATATCCAAAACTTTTGTATTCTCGCCGACAATTAAATTCCAGGTATCAGAACCTGCATTCTTATAGTACCAATTGTATACAGAATTTCCCTCAGGCTTGGAAAGATCATATGAAACTTTTAATGTATTTTCACCTTCCTTTGTTATAGCAAGATTTGATACTACAGGCATATTCTGAGCGTCAACTTCTTGGAATGTATAAACAGAAATTCTGTCAAGGACAGTGGTGTAATTATCAGCCCAGTTGGAAATTGAAAATCCTCCGCCTGTTGAAGTTGCCGGGCTTACAACTGATGAAACTTTAAACAACTGTTCACCGTTTAAATCCATAATCATACTGCCGTCTTTTTCATAAAATTTAGCGTTTGCCCCATTTGCCCACGGATTTACACCGCCTATTCTTTTCATATATCCCATATTCTGCAAGGCATACTCTGATCCTGAGGCACCGGTCATATAATCCGTCAAATACAGAAGAAAAGAGGTTTCATATCCTTTTTGTGCTACTGCACCCACATAGTTGCCTGCAAAATCTCTTACTACATATGTAAGTGCATCAGAAGGTGTATTATCGGAAGTGTATTTTCTGAATAACATTCTGGAAGTGCTTGATGTTGAAGAATTTATGTCAACATCTACAACATAATCCTTAATGTCTGCCATAGAAAGGTTTGCGGGATAAGCATTTACAGCACCGCTTACAGTAAGGGTCTTAGCGGAAGTATTTACTGTTGCATTCTGCCAGTTTCCGTCAGTTGTTGAAAAGTCATCATCAAGAAAAGAATTTAACTTAAACGATTTTTCAAAACTCTTTGAACCCGTTGCCGAATCTGTTAGTTTGAAAGTATAAATTCTTGAAAATTTAAATTCATCAGCCGGAGTTATTTTTACAATGCTTTTATCCTCATTTAAATATGTTACTTCGGCTGCACTTCCGCCGATTGTTGCAGTTACTTCTTCACCTGTTGCCAATTCAACAACTATATAGTCACGCGTAACATTCCAAGATGAAACACCAAGTGTTGTCTCAGACGCTGCCGCAACGATATGAATTGTTGAAAAAATTAATGATATACACAGTATAACCGCACAAATTCTTTTCATATCATATTCCCCTTTATTATAAATTGTTAGAATCAAAAATGCTGATTTAAAGTTTGTTTAATCAAATTATCCGAAATATGTTAAAGTATCTTTACACAATGGGCTTAACCCTTGGAGCGATTCCCAGATAAAAACCTTTGCAAATTCGGGAATTCCGCTCACATTGATTGTTTCGGTTGTTTCAAAATATCCTTCAGGGGCATCTAAAACTTTTTTTCCTATAACGTATCCTTTTTCGTCATAAATCGAAACAATAACATTTGCTGCTTTATTGGCATAAGAACATGTTGTCATTTTGACATTGTCATTTTTATAATTACCTTTAACCCAACATATATTGCTGTCGGCTACAGTTTCAACCGACATTACTTTTACATTTTTTATATTAAATGTTACAGCGTCTCCGTTTCCGTTTACAAATCTCCAGCCAATGGTTCCCTGGGAAGGTACAGTTGCATACTGAAGCTGCGGAACACTTTCATCAACACAACTTTCTGCCTTTGCAACAAATCCGTTGTTTACATAAACTTCAACACCGGTATTGTCTGCAATCTGCACGACATCATTATCGGCACTTCCGAATGCCCCTTTGGTTCCGGACGCATTTTGCCAGTAAGTTGACGGATTTTTGTATGTGTGTCTTGCTCTCGTCATACCGCCCTGATATTTAACAAAGAAGTTCTTGGAATCGGTGCGGTTGTACATAATATTTTCCGAAAGCATAAAAGCACTTATATCATAGTTATCATATACATTTGAAATTGTATATTCAACTGTTTGATTTTGTCCCGATGAAACCGCATCGCCGTTTTTAGGTGCGAGCAATACTTCTCCGCCGCCTGTAATATGACATTCAATCGAACCTTCATTATAATTTACATAATTCTCCTCATAGTTGCCGCTTTGCAAACTTTCCATCGTCCAATTGGCGTTTATATCATCACCCGTAGCATCATCTGTAAAATTCAAAGTCCTCTTGATATTTTTTTCATACATAATACCGTGTTCAGGACTTGCTACCCTGAGTGAAATTACTTTTCCGAAAGGAATACTCTCTGTCGAAATATATGTTTTTCCGCCGATTGTATTAACAACTGACGGTGTAATCATATTACCTTCTTCATCCCTTATAACAATGTAAGGTTCCTCTGTTTCACCGCTGTAATTAATTATAAGTTTGTCTGATGTTGTAACAACACTGTCAACATTAATTGTTTTTAGTTCTTCTTTTAATAATATTTTGTAAATTCGTATTGAGTCTAATACCATTTTCTTGCCGTCTATATTCTCAAAATTAGAAAATACCACGCCTCCTTTTGACGAATTTCCCGAAACAACAACTGTTTCAGTTATTGTACTTCCTAAAGTATCTATCCTGTACTTAGAGCCCAACTCATACATCTGAAAACCTACGCTTGCCTGAGATTCATCAGCATTCTGCCATGGGCAAACTGTTCCGAGTACCCTAGAATACGCATTGTTTCCCTTATATTCAGCACCGGCAGAAGCAGTTACTATATCTTGGTATGTTGATGCCGATTTTATTAGTCCCGAATATGCTATACCGGTTAAGAATTTGTTTCCGTAATTGTAATCCCTTACCGAGTAAGACAAAGCGTCATTCTGAGATGTAGCAGTCTGACAGTATTTTGAAAAATACATTCTTGACGATTTTGGCGTGTCTTTATCAATTTTTACTTCAAGGATATAGTCATTCCAGTTTTTTTGTTGTTTGAAACTTGGCACATCCACTCCATCGCCGTCTAAATACGCAATATTTTGTTTTTCTACAGTCAACTTACCGTCCCCGGCATATACTGCATTTTGCCATCCCGGATTTTCCGGTGCATCAAAATCATCACTGTAATACTCAACATATTTAAACATATACTCTTTTCCGAGCACATTAATTGTATGAGAAACATTGTTTTCAAAATCACTTATGTCTACCCTGTATACATATCCTTTTGTAAATTCGCTTTCCTCGCGTTTAAAAGGTACACTTTCACCGTCAATATATATATTATCTGTAGACTTTAGTTTGTTTGTAAATGCCACTTCAATAGCATCAGGTGCTGTACATATGTTGAGCAGTTTTGCATCAAGACCTTCAAAATCGTATTTAAATACATCTTTTATATAATTTTCTGATATAAGCCATTCTTCTCTGCTGCCGAACATTGTTTCTTTTGCTGAAACTGAAAGAACGGAAATCAAAAACACGAGCGTTAATGAAATAACAGATTTTATTTTTATACTCACATTTTTCCTCCTTACAGCCACAAGTAATGTGTATTATATTTATTTTTCCTGAGGCGGAATTTTGCTGCCTCAGGAAAACACTTTTTTAGAAACCCTTTAATATAAATTTTGATAACGGTTTTAATGTATCCATAGATTCCCATACAAATACTTTGGCATATTTTGCAGTACCTGTTACAGGAAAGCTTACCGTAGTGCTGTTCTGACCTGAAACGGCATCAACAATTTTAACACCGGTGATTGTCGAACCGTCTTCTCCGTAAAGTGCTACAATAAGTTTTCCTGCAGTTTTGCTGAGGTATGAAACCGTTACATCTGCACTCTCTTGCTTATTATGCACACTAACCGAACAAATAGCGTAATCGCCGATTTCTTCAACTGACATAACTTTTACATTTTTAATGTAAATTTTGTCCTGTTTTGCACCGCCGTAAAGACATGCCAATCTCCAGCCTAATATACCGCTTGAAGGTACTTTTGCATATTCAAACGAAGGATTTGATTCATCAACACAGTTTTCAGCTGTTAACAACAATTCATTGTTCACATACACCTCGGCACCTTTGTTATTTGCAATCTGAACAATATTTTTTTCTGTTGGACCAAATGCACTTTTATTTACTGTAGCGTTTGACCAATATTTGTCGACATTATGATATGTATGCCTTGCTCTTGTCAAACCGTTTTGATATTTTACAAAGAAGTTCATTGAACTGGTGTCATCGTACAATGTATTTTTAGAAAGCATAAATACAGATATATCATACTGATTTCCTGTAGTGATTGTGTATTCAACAGTCTGATTTCCTGTTGAGTTTACTTCGTCATAATACTTCGGAGTAAGAATGAGATCCACATTCGGCTGAACATCGCACTCAATTGCACCATCGCTGTATTTTGCAGTGCTCTCTACCCCTTCAACTTCACCGAATGGGAAGTTATTTTCAATTTTCCATCTGTTTGTCACATCAGTTCCTGTCATATCATCCTCGAATTTTATTCTGCGGATAATATTCTTGTTGTAAATTGCGTCATCGCCATAACTTACCTTAAGTGAAATTGGTTTGTTGAAAGGGATACTTGCTGCCGAAATGTATATTTTGCCATCTTCAGCAGTTACATTTTCTGATGTAACAAGTTCTGTATTACTTTCCAAATCCTTTACCGAAACTGTAGGATCAAATATTAACGAACC
>CAKSDT010000071.1 GCA_934446135.1 uncultured Clostridia bacterium | reverse complement strand
GTATACGGCAGAGTTTAGGTTCGGCAAAAGCAAGCAAAATACCTTGCCCCCCTCGGGGGACAAGGTTTTTTAATGTAGTTTCACTATTTTGGACAACAGTTATCAGGCAAACAATACGCTTAAATTATATACGGAAAAGTGTATTGATATTTTTTTGCTTGCGATTGACCGACTTTTTCGGCACGCATTAAAGGCTCTTCGTATTTGTCCGGACAGGGGTTTTATTTAAAGTTTAATTTCCTGGACGGTGTTCCAGGTTGTTCCGCCGGTCAGTTTATCCTCGCCGCCGTATTTTGCGGTAGTAAAGAGGTAGGTTTTGCTGCCGTCTTTTAAAATCATCGGTCTTTCACGCCTTTGGAAAGTGATTTTTTCGCCCGTATCATAGGTAACATCAAAATCGTAAGCCATTACGGGGTCTGCCTCTGTAAAATCGACTCCGTTATCCGAAACCATATGAACACCTGCTCTTTCGACGCCTGTATATTTACCCTCATTATCCTCGGCAAGGAGATGGATTTTCCCGTCCTCATAGTATGCAAACATATCTTCAACTCTGCCTTTGGGCAAAATATCATATTTTAAGACTTCAAATTCTCCGTCATAGTTATCTGCCTTTGCAACCGAAACTTTAAGTTTTCCGTCTCTGAAATACAAAAGATAAGAACCGTCATCTTTTCTTAAAACTGCGGGGTTGTTTGCGTTGGGAGGAAGGTTTATCGGTTTATCCGAGCGGATATATTCACCGTCTACAGTGTCTGAAACTGCATAGCCTATACTTCTTTTTTCGCTGCTTCCGCCTACAGTTCCGATATAAAACAGAACGAATTTTCCGTCTGCCTTCATAATAAACGGATTATGAGCCATACCGCCGTCCCAATACTTTTCGTCACGCTTTGATATAACGGTTTTAACATATTGGAAAGGTTTTGAAAGGTCGTCGGTTTTGGCAAGGACTATTTCGGAGTCTGTCATATATCCGTCGGGAAAAGTTTTTTGATTGCTCCATCTTGCCGCAAAAAGGTAATATGTTTCCTTTTCCTTTATAACGGAGCCGCACCAGACAAAATATCCGTCCATTTTAAATCCTGAATTTTTAGCCATAGGTTTAAGGTTATCTTTTGATAGTATCATTTTTCATTTCCTCCGCTATTTTTTTTAATGTTTCATAATTATTGAGGGAATTGTCAAGATGGACTTTTTTCAGAAGTTTTCCAAGAGTGATTTTTATTTCTTCTCCCGAAAATCCCAAATCTTTTAAATGATTTCCCTTGATTTTAAGGTCTTTTAAAAATATGCACTCACCCGACGAAATAAGTTTTTGGGCTTGGCAAAAATCAAAAACTTTTCCGAACTCTTCTCCCTCTTTGTTTAAAATTTGCTTATCCAAATTTTTGCCCCTGTATTTTATAAGCCGCAAAACAAAAGATTTTGTTTTATTGTCTGCTTTCAGGTATGAAAGAGAATTTTCGGCGTCTTTTTCGGTTTTGTAGAGAGATGAAAGTTTCAGATACAGGTTTTCTCCCTTAAGATTGCAGTCTGTTATGCCCGTAAAAAGGCTTAAAACAGGAAAAAACTCTTTTATAACGCTTTTTGCATTTTCGCCCGATACCAGTTTTAAAAATTCGGTGTAAATACGCTCTCTTGAAACACTTGAAATCAACTTTTGATTTTCAAATATGCTTTTTTTGGTATTTTCCTCAATTTCAAAGCCCAGAACCGACGAAAATCTTAAAGCACGCATCATTCTTAAAGCATCTTCATTAAATCTTGTATCGGGATTTCCCACAGTTCTTATGATTTTATTTTTTATATCGTTTTTTCCTCCGAAAATGTCAACAATTTCAGTTCCGGAACAGGCAAGTGCGTTGATTGTAAAATCACGCCTTTTTAAATCTTCCTTCAGGTTTTTTGAAAATGTTACAAAATCAGGTCTTCGGCGGTCTTTGTAACTGCCGTCAATCCTGTAAGTGGTAATTTCGATTTCGGAACCCAAAACAATTGCCAGAATTGTGCCGTGTTTTATGCCGGTATCATAAGTTTTAAAATCCGACAGACATTTTTTTGTCTGCTCCGGAAGTGCGTCTGTTGCGATATCGTAATCCTTTGGGGTTTTGTTCATCAAACAGTCACGCACCGCACCGCCGACAACATATGCCTCAAATCCGTTTTGGTTTAAAAGTGTTATTGTCTTTTTAATGCCTTCGGGAAAGTTCATCATATCAAAGCACATTCTTTCTCACGGGAATCTGTGCAAGAATTACGGCAGAAAGCATAACAACGCAGCCTATGTATTCTTTTAACACCATAGTTTCTTTTAAGATTATTGCACCCGAAACCACCGCAAAAACTGACTCTAAACTCAAAAGGAGCGATATAACAGTGGGGTTTGAGTCTTTTTGTGCAACAATCTGCAAAGTGTATGCAATTCCCGATGACATAATTCCCACATACAAAATGGGGAAAGCACAGGAAACAATATCCGCCCACTTTAAATCCTCAAAAATAAACGAAACAGCAAACGACAGTATGCCGACAGTTAAAAACTGAACCATTGAAAGCATAACCCCGTCGGCTTTTGAAACAAAATTATCAACAACCAAAATATGAACTGCAAACATAACCGAGCATAAAATAACAAAAAAGTCGCCTTTTTGAACTGTCAATGTTTCATTTACACAAAGCATATAAAGTCCGGCCGCCGAAAGTGCAACGCTTATCCAGACTGTAAAGGGAACTTTCTTTTTAAACAAAAGTCCGAAAATAGGAACTAAAACTATGTAAAGAGCCGTGATAAACCCTGATTTTCCGGCAGTTGTGCCGAAAACAAAGCCGAGCTGCTGAAGATTTGTCGCCGCAAAAAGGGCAAGTCCGCAGCAGATACCGCCGATTATTATATTTTTTTTGGATTGATTAAATTTAGAAACTGTGTTTTTACCGTTTAAAGCAAAAACAACTATAACCAAAAATGCTGCTGCGATAATGCTTCTTGACCCGTTAAATGCAAACGGCGGAACGATATCGGCACTCGCACTTTGTGCAACAAAAGCCGTCCCCCATATAAAAGCAGCAAGAACGGCACAAAGATTTTGTTTTAAATGGGTCATAAAATCCGTCCTTTCTTAAAATTCAATTTCTTTAAAATATTCAGGTATTATTTTGGGGCTGTAGCCGAAATCATCAAGCGAAATACCGTCAAAAAGTCCTGTATGGCAAGGAATTGCAAATTCAGGCGAAACTTTTTTTGCAAATCTTGCTGCGTCGGTTTTGTTCATATTGTTTCCGACTCCGTTTGCCGGCACAAAAAGAGCATAAATATCGTCGGGCACATCTTCTAAAATGTTTTCGTTATAAAGGGTATCGCCCGTAAAATAATACTTTTTACCCTCAGCCTCCACTATAAATCCAACTGCATATTCTTCCGAATGATATGCCTTAACAGCCGAAACTTTAACACCGCAGTCAAAAGTAAATTCGGTTTTCGGTTCAAACAAAATCATATTGTGGCCTTCATAGTCCTTTCTTGCCGCATCATAACTGTTCTTTGAGAGGCAAAGCCACGCTTTATCATTACGGTTTTTAAGGAAGCGGTTTAAAGTTTCTTTATCATAATGGTCAAGATGGAAGTGAGTAATAAGAACAATATCGGGCTTAATTTCAAGAAACCTTTCATCAACCGGTTTTCTTCTTTTGTTAAGGGGTTCGAATTTTGCAACGCTGTCCGACAGATACGGATCAATTACTATCTTAATTCCGTTTGTTTCCATCAAAAATCCTGCCTGCCCCAAATATGTGATTTTCATAAAAAATTACCCCGCTTTTGGATTTTAACATATTCTAACATATAATATATAAAAAGTAAATATTGTAAATAAGTATTTTATGTGGTAAAATATAATAAATTTAAGGAAAGGTTAGCGGTGTATGACAGATTTTTTGATAAAGCGGTTTATAAAAGACAGTGAAAATGTAAGCGACCGTTCTGTCCGTGAAAGTTACGGAGTTTTAAGCGGAGCGGTGGGAATAGTTTTAAATATATTTTTAAGTGCATTGAAGTTTGTTTTGGGGATAGTTTCAAAAAGCGTATCTGTTATGGCAGACGCCGCAAACAATCTTTCTGACGCCGCATCGTCGGTTGTAACATTATTGGGTTCAAAAATTTCTTCAAAACCTGCTGATGAAAAGCACCCTTACGGTCACGGAAGAGTTGAATATATTTCGGCATTTATAGTTTCCTGCATAATATTTATAATGGGATTTGAACTTTTGATAAGTTCGGTTAAAAAAATTGTTACTCCCGAAACGGCAGAATTTTCGGCGGTGACATTTGCCGCACTTTTGATATCCATTCCGGTTAAACTCTGGATGGCTTATTTCAATAACAAAATTGCAAAGAAAATAAAATCTTTGTCGGCAAAAGCCGTTGTAACCGACAGTTTAAGCGACTGCATCACAACATTTTCGGTTGCGGTCTGTCTTTTGATTTCCAAATTCACGGGATATAATATAGACGGTTTTGCGGGACTTTTGGTGTCTTTTCTTATTATTCGTGCCGGTTTTGATATAATAAATGATGTTATTTCGTCGCTTATGGGTTCTATGCCAGACCCGGCTCTTGTTTCGGAAATTGAAGAAACAGTTTTATCTCACAAAGGCATCGTAGGGGTGCACGACCTTATGGTCCACGACTACGGCCCGGGCAGGGTTATATGCTCAATTCACGCAGAAGTGCCGGCCGAGCAGGATATTACCGTTTCGCACGACATTATAGACAATGCCGAGGAGCAGCTTATGAAAAAATTCGGAATTATGGCAACAATTCACTTAGACCCTGTTGAAACCAAAAACGAAAAAGTTTTAACTTTGAAAAAACAGGTGAAAGAGATAGTAAAGGATATTGACCCCGAATTTTCGATACACGATTTCAGAATAGTAAGAGGAAACACGCATACAAATGTTTTGTTTGATGTTGTTATTCCGTTTGACTGCAAAAAAACCAATGCCGAGATAAGCGAAAAAATCAAAAAGGGCATTTATGAAATAAGTTCGGATTATTATGTGATTGCAAAAATAGAACATAAATTTACAAGGTAGGTGAAAATGTGGATAAAAACTTTCTTACTATGGCAGAACTTTTCTTTTCGGAAGTTGAAGGAAAGGAATTTGACAAAAAAATAACAAACCCTAAACAGATTATTGCCGCCTGCAAAAATCAGGGAACGGTTTATTTTGTGATATCGGCTTTTAAAAAACTCAAACAAAAAAGTCTCATTGATATTGAACCGGGGTTTTACTTATACTTAAAGGAAATCCTTTTAAACAGGGTATTGGAGCAGTCTGAAAGAAATGAAGAATTCAGAAAAGTTTCTGAAAACTTTAAACAAAACGGCATTTCTTTTTGTGTATTAAAAGGAGAGGGATTTTCTTTAAATTACAGCAGTCCTTCTTTAAGAACCAGCGGAGATACCGATATTTTAATAGACCCCAAAGATGAAAACAAGGCATTTGAGGTTTTAAGAAGTATGGGGTTTGACATAGAAGTCCGTGCAGATATGGCAACGCACAGCAAGTGTTATAAAAAAGAACTCGGAATTTTGGAACTTCATGTAAAAGTGCATTACGATTACATAAAACAGATTTGGTTTTCGGGTTATGACGGATTTTCAGAGGATTATATGTATTTAAAATCCGAAAACGGATATTATTTTCCGGTTCCCTCACCCACAGACGGATATATTCATCTTGTGCTGCATCTTATCGAACACTTTTTTGACAACGGGGCGGGGCTTAGGAATGTTTCGGACCTTTTCAGGTATACTCTTGTGTATAAAGATGAAATTGATTTTGACAAGGCAAACACACTTTTTGAAAAACTCAATTACAAAAAGTTTTTAGACTGTGTTTACGGAATCGGAAATATGTATTTCGGATATGATTTTGAAATTCCGGATTATGACAAAGAAGTTTCAGAACTTATACTTTCAGACATAGAAGAGACGGGAATGTTTGCAAAAAATGTAAATCCGGACGAAATATCGGGCAGATTTTCAAATTTAAAGAACAAAGATGCAAAAAGTATAATTTCCGAAAGCAGGTTTAAAAACACTCTTAAATATATATCTCTGCGTAAAGAAAATATGAAAAGAAGATACCCCGGAAAAACTCTTTTTTCAGCAAGAATTACACATATTAAAAACTGTGCCGGAAAAGTGCTTAAAAGGGGTGACATTGCAAGGGATATGCTTTTTATCTCCAAAAAAGAGAGCAAGGCATTTGAAAAGAAAAAAGAAATTATAGAAAGGTTAAAAATGGTTTGAGTATGAAAAAAGTTATATTGCGGATATTTGGTGTTTTGCTTATACTTATAATTGCGGCGGCATTTTTTTTCAGAGGTGAAATTAAAATGGCATACAATATGGCGTTTTTGTCACCCGAACAAACCGACCTTAAACTAAAAAAGAGCAAAGAAGATTTAAGCCGGAAACTTGTGGCCGAGTATGGAATCGACCAAACTTTTGCCGACGGTTTTACAAAAGAGGAAGAAGAAAAACTTTTAAAAGGCGAAACAACTGTTGATGAAGTGATGAATCGGATTTTAGGGGAAAACAAAGAGGAAAAACCCCAAAACAATTCAAAAACCGAAACTCAGGAAAAACTTTACGACAATCAGCAAAAACTGAATGAAGTTATGAAAAACGGAACGGCAAACATATATAAAATAAAAGCCGAATATCTCACAAAACTCGGTACTCTTGAGGCTGAAATAGATAAATTTTACAGCGGAAAATTGATGTCCGGAAGTTCGAGAAAGTCTGCAAAACAGGCAGTTATTGCAACTTATCTTCCGAAACTTGCACAAATAGTAAATGAGGCCGACGCACAAATCGACCAAGAACTCAAAACATTTGAAAAGGACATCAAAACGCTGGGCGGCGATACTTCAATAATAAAACAGATAAGAAATGAGTACGAAGCGGAAAAAACCGCCAAGCAAAGCCAGTATAAAGAGAGAATGAGCCGCAACGGCGGATATTGATAAAAACAGGTTAATAATTGACAAATTAAGAATTATATTTTCCATTGCATATGCTTTTAAAAGTGATAAAATGAAAGCAGAAATGCAAGAGGAGGATAAAAATGAATAAGGATTTTGAAAAATTGCTTTCAGACAGATACGGAATGTTTGTGCATTACGGTCTTTACAGTGCCTTAGAGGGATTTTATAACGGTCAGCAGACAAAAGGACTGGGCGAATGGATAATGCACGACCTTAAAATTCCGATTGAAGAATACAAAAAATTAGGACTTGCCGGATTTAAACCAAAAGAAGATTTTGCAAAAAATCTTGTTAAAAAAGCAAAAGATGCCGGAATGAAATACATAGTTTTAACAAGCAAACATCACGACGGTTTTTGCCTGTTTGACACTAAATATTCAGATTACAACAGTTATAACTATCTTGGCCGCGATCTTTGCAAAGAACTTGCCGACGAATGCAGAAAGCAGGGACTTAAAGTAGGTTTTTACTATTCTCATACTCTTGACTGGTATGAAAAAGACGGCGGCGGAGATAAATATGCCGGATCGTTTAAGCCTGCTCCCAACAGAAACGATTGGGACTTCCCGGATTATGAAATTAATTTTGAAAAATATTTGTATGAAAAATGCTTCCCGCAGGTTGAAGAATTGCTTACAAATTACGGCGACCTTTGCCTTATCTGGTTCGATTTTCCGCATAATATTACAGCACGGCAGAGCCGCGAACTCAGAGATTTTGTTAAAAAGTTACAGCCGAACTGTCTTATAAATTCGAGAATTGCATATTGCTGCTGTGATTATTATTCACTCGGTGACAATGTGCTTCCTATAGCACCTACAGGTGTTCCGCTTGAATGCCTTATAACTTTAAATGATACTTGGGCATACAAAAAATGCGACCAGAACTGGAAGACGCCTTTTGAAACAGAAGAAATTCTTTGCAGAACTTTAAACAGTGACGCAACGCTTCTTTTGAATGTAGGTCCTTATGCTGACGGAACATTAACTCCCGAAACAGAGAGCATTTTGTCTGATATGGGAAGTTGGATTGAAAAAAATAAAGACGCTGTTTACGGCGAAATTAAGGGAAATCCGTTCCCCGTTACTTTTGACTGGGGATATGTTTCTGGAAAAGAAAACAAACTGTATCTTTATGTAACTGACGGAAATGCCGAAAAAATTACCCTTGCAGGATTAAAAACAAAAGTTAAAGAAGTAAAATCACTTACAAAAGGCAGTATGGAATTCTCTCAAAACGGCGAAACTTTTGAATTTAAACCGCTTAAGAGCGACGGTATTGAAGTATATGCCGTAGAATTTGACAGTGTTCCCGAAGTTTCAAAGGAAATTAATCCGTCGGGAGATATATTGTCGCTGGGCGTTATGTGGGCTGATAAAAAGGTAGACGGAAAAACAGAAAAACTCATTTATGATATTGATGTTTACGGTCCTAACCACGGCAAACAGGGAGCGGTCATTTCAGACTCAAACATTATTGAATTCTGGGAAAAACCCGAAGAAGAGATTTACTGGACCGCAAACTTCACTAAATCAGGCAAATACCGTGCAGAAATCATTTATGCACCCTTAAGAGATACTTATCAGCCTGAAATCACTTGGGATCTCGGCGGAAAAGCATATCTTTCAGTAAATGATGAAAAACACGAAGTCGATTTTTCAAAGGAAAAAGAATTTGCAATAAGCCGTACAAAAACAGGCAACCAAAGAGCAGTAACCGATTGCGGAGTGTTTGAAATCAAAAATGATAACCAAACCGTAACCGTTACAGTTTGCAGAGATGCCGAAGGCGGAAACTTCCCGATTGACAGAATCCGCTTCATAACATTATAAACCCCGTCGGAATGGACTTTGCTCC
>CAKSDT010000070.1 GCA_934446135.1 uncultured Clostridia bacterium | reverse complement strand
CGTCTTCGTCTTGCCATAAAAAATTCCCCCTACGATCTATCATAGAAGGAATCTTTTTTACAGACTTTTTTTCACACTCTCGATTTTTATTACTTTCCGCTGAACAAATCCCCGATTTTTTCAAGTGCCGGCAGGAGCATTCCTCCAACCGAGTTTCCGATTACAACTATTAAAAGGTAAATTCCTGTCTGAATGCTGTACATATCCCCCACGGCAAAGTAAAACATATTGGCTATTGAATGCTCAAAGCCGCTTAAAATAAACACAGGTATGCAGAATAAAATCGCAATAACCGTTTTCTTATCACGGTAAATACTTACTGCAAGATACATAAGTATTCCGCACATTGTCGCCCTCACAAAAGTCTGAAGAGAATTTTGCGACAGTTTTGCTGCACATAAATTTTGTGCTGTTTCATAAAATGAAGAATTAGTAAGTCCTATAACTCTTCCAACCAGATATGTTGCGGCAAAGTTCCCCAAAAGTGCCATAATAAGAAGTTTCACATCTTCCTTTTTATGACTCTCGGGAATATATCCGACTTTTCCCGTGAAAAGTGCGTACCCTTTATAACATATACACAAAAGTGCGACAGAAAATAAAATTGCACCAACATATTTCACATCACAGGCAAGAAAAACACTTCCGCCGATAGAAATAAGAATTCCTGCCATTATACCGCTTATAAACCCTTTTAACATACACGCATCTCATCCTTTGCATTTTTAAAATAATACACTCAACCTTGCACGGGTCAAGTGTATTAATAAAATTTTGTTAATAATTTACTATCCTTCAAAAGGTTCCGGTTTTTCCGAATTCAAGAGATTGATAAATTTATCAACCGACATTGTTCCCAGATCTTTTCCGCTTTCTCTGCATCTTACCGACAAAACATTTTCTTCAACTTCTTTATCGCCTGCAACGAGCATATAAGGAATTTTATTCATCTGTGCCTGTCTTATCTTATATCCTAATTTTTCATTCCTAATATCAGATTCAACACGGACACCCGCCTTTACAAGCTGTGCTTTTATTTTTTCAACATAATCAACCTGTTTTTCGGAAACAGGAATAAGTTTTGCCTGAATAGGAGCAAGCCATGACGGAAACGCACCTGCATATTTTTCAATCAACAACGCAAGAGTTCTCTCATAGCACCCAAGTGATGTTCTGTGGATTATATACGGATTCTTCTTTGTTCCGTCAGAATCTATATATTCCATACCGAATTTTTCAGCAAGCATCTGGTCAATTTGAATTGTAACCAAAGTATCCTCTTTACCAAATACATTTTTAATCTGAATATCAAGTTTAGGTCCGTAAAATGCCGCCTCACCAATACCGATTTTATAAGGAATCTCAAGGTCATCAAGAATAGTTTCCATAATTCCCTGTGCTTCATCCCACTGTTCGGGAGTTCCGATGTATTTATCTCTGTCTTCAGGATCCCACTGACTGAATCTGAACGAAATATCTTCATAAAGTCCCAAAACTTTAAGCATATATGTCGTCATTTTCAGGCAGCGTCTGAATTCATCCTCTAACTGGTCGGGTCTGCACATAAGATGACCTTCCGAAATAGTAAACTGTCTTACTCTTATAAGTCCGTGCATTTCGCCTGACGCTTCATTTCTAAAAAGCGTAGATGTTTCATTATATCTTAAAGGCAGATCTCTGTAACTTCTCATTTCCGCAAGATATGCCTGATACTGGAACGGACAAGTCATAGGTCTTAAAGCAAAAACTTCTTTATCCTTTTCCTCATCACCTAAAACAAACATTCCTTCTTTATAATGTCCCCAGTGACCTGAAAGTTTATAAAGGTCGCTCTTTGCCATAAGCGGTGTTTTGGTAAGAAGCCAGCCCTGTTGCTGCTCTGTATCTTCAACAAATCTTTGCAAAAGATGAACTATTCTTGCACCCTTAGGCAAAAGAATAGGAAGTCCCTGACCTATAAGTTCACTTGTAGTAAAAAGTCCAAGTTCTCTGCCGAGTTTATTATGATCTCTCTTTTTTGCTTCTTCAAGTTGCTCAAGATGTGTATTTAACTCATCCTTTGTCTTAAATGCAGTTCCGTATATTCTCTGAAGCATTTTATTCTTTTCATTGCCTCTCCAATAAGCACCGGTAACACTCAAAAGTTTAAACGCTTTTACTTTTGAAGTATACCCCACATGAGGACCGGCACAAAGATCCGTAAATTCACCCTGTTTATAAAAAGAAATAGCCTCATCATCAGGCAAATCATTAATAAGTTCTACCTTATAAGGCTGGTCTTTCATAAGTTCCAAAGCTTCGTTTCTCGGAAGTTCAAATCTTTCAACCTTAAGGTTTTCCTTAACAATTTTTTTCATTTCAACTTCAATTTTTTCCAAATCTTCGGTGGTGAAAGGAGTCTCCTTATCAAAATCATAGTAAAAACCGCTGTCGATTGCAGGGCCGATTGCAAGTTTAACATCAGGATACAATCTCAACACGGCCTGTGCAAGTACATGAGATGCAGTATGTCTTAACACACTGAGTTCATCATTATACATCGTAAAACTCCTCCTTTTAAAAATTTATAGTCAGTATTATACTCTTTTTACAGATAGTTGTCAACAACTACATAAACATTTTAAGGTAATCAAGTGCATTCACTTTTTTATTTATATGTGTTATGACATATTGTTCAGATATATCCGAAAGAACATCCAAAACTTCATTTGTTATGCTGAAAGAAAATATTTTTTTTGGGTTGCAGAAAAATATATACTGCATAGCATTAAGCATACTTTCATTAATTAAAAATCCTTTTTTACTGCAACTGCCGCAATTTATCTGTCCTGATTCAACATCAAATCTCATAGGAAAGTTTTTCTGACCGCATTTTTCACAAACAAGAATATTTGGAAGATATCCTTGTTCTCCCATCAGTCTGAATTCATATACACATTTAATAAATTCAGGTTTGTATTTATGTCTTTTTAAGACATAGAAACTGTTTAGGAGCAAAGATACTACATCTTTATTTATGACGCCCTCAGGTATTGTTTCAGCAGTTATCTGTCCGAGATATGTAGCAAGTGACAGACTTGTCACATCTTCGCTTATATCAAAAAATGTTTCTATAGGGGTGCACTGACGGAGAAAATATATGTCAGATGCTTTTGATATTACAAAGTCTGAATAACAAAGAAAACCCGCACCTGCGTATGCAATTTTTTTACTTCTTTTAATATTCTGGGCCCTTATGCTGATTTTACCCTTTTCGTTCGTAAGAACTGTCAGAATTTTATCAGCCTCAGAAACATCTGTTTCACGGATTACTATTCCCGTCACTTTTTCCACCATAAATTTCTTCCTTACTGTCAGATGCGTATTCCTCATTATGCTCTTTTTGATAATTCCTGTATAAAAGATACGCCTCTATATCTCCTGTTTCTTCAAACAGATACCAATATGCGTTTTGTTTTGCATCTTTCAAATTGCTCACCTCATAAAATAGTTTGATTTACGAAGTGTAAATAATTCTGTCAATTATTGTTAATTGTCATTTTTAAAGCCAAAGTTTTTGAGCATAAAGTCCGAATTACGCCAATCTTCCTTGATTTTTACCCAAAGTTCCAGGTAAACTTTGGCATTAAGAAATTTTTCGATATCAAGTCTTGCCGCTTGTCCGATTTTTTTAAGCATTGCACCGTTTTTGCCTATTATTATGCCCTTGTGTGATTTTTTTTCGCAATAAATTGCTGCTGTTATTTTTACTGTTCCGTTTTCCTGCTCTTTGAAACTTTCAATTTCAACCGCAATGCCGTGGGGAACTTCCTTATCAAGATTCCATAGTGCTTTTTCCCTTATAATTTCTGCCGCTATCTGTTTTTCGGGCTGGTCGGTAACATAATCCTCGGGAAAATACATAGGACCTTCAGGAAGCCTTTTTTTGATTTCTGTCACCACTATATCAACGCCGTCTCCGTTTTTGGCACTTATCGGTATAATTTCCTCAAAATTTGCCTTTTCGGACAAAACTGAAATTACCTCAAGTATTTTTTCTTTCGGCACTGTGTCTATCTTATTAATTGCAAGGACCAACGGTATACCGCTCCTGCTTAAACTTTCTGCAATTTTTACATTTTCATCGAGTTTGTCTCCGACATCTGCCATCATTACGATTACATCAACAGACTTTATAGACTCGTCCACCTTTTTTATCATAAATTCCCCCAACTTATTCTTGGGATTATGAATACCGGGCGTGTCTATAAATACCATCTGACAGTCATTATCCGTGACTATTCCTATAATTGAGTTTCTGGTTGTCTGGGGTTTTGCCGAAACTGCTGCAATTTTTTCTCCCGTAATTCCGTTTAACAAAGTTGATTTTCCTGCATTGGGGCGTCCTGCTATTGTTATAAATCCTGATTTCATTTTTCTACCTCGTAAGTCCGATCTTATTCATTATTTTTTCCTCTTTATCACGCATTATTTTTTTATCATTATCATCCATATGGTCAAATCCAAAAAGATGAAGCATTGAGTGAACTGTTAAATACCCAACTTCCCTGAAAAAAGAATGTCCGTATTCCTCAGCCTGACTTCTTGCTTTTTCAAGGCTGAGCACAATATCTCCAAAAACTACAGACGGATACTCGCCTTCTTTAGGCAAGTATTCTTCCGCTATGACCCCGGGCATTTCATATTCCAACTGAGGAAACGATAAAACATCTGTTTCTCTGTCAAAATTTCTGAATTCATTGTTGATTATTCTTATTCCTTCATTATCTGTAAATGTAACAGAAACTTCAAGTTGAGTCTGTATATTAAATTCCTTCGCTGTCATATTTGCTGCATCAAATATCACATTTTCAAGTTCTTCGGTCACATCTTCTTTTTCTTGCTGATTGTTTATTTCAATGTTTAACTCCATATTATTCTTTATCCTTCTTCATTTCTTTATAATGCTTTTCGTATGCCATTATTATTTTTTGTACCAAAGGATGACGCACAACATCTTTTTGTGTAAGGTAACATATATCGATACCGTCAATGTCCTTCAGCACTTTTTGTATTTCCTTAAGGCCCGAATACTTATCTCTCGGCAGATCTATTTGGGTTATATCCCCTGTAACAACCGCCTTTGAAGAAAATCCTATTCTTGTAAGAAACATTTTCATCTGTTCGCTCGTTGTGTTTTGAGCTTCATCTAAAATTATAAAACTATCGTCCAGGGTCCTTCCCCTCATATATGCAAGAGGTGCGACCTCAATTATCCCCTTTTCAAGGTACGAAGCACATGTGTCTGCCCCTAACATATCATGAAGTGCATCATAAAGCGGTCTTAAATACGGGTCAACTTTATTTTGAAGGTCGCCGGGTAAAAATCCGAGTTTTTCACCTGCTTCTATTGCAGGTCTTGTTAAAATTATTCTGTTTACATTTTTATTTCTGAGTTCGTTTACTGCTGCCGCAACTGCCAGATATGTCTTTCCTGTTCCGGCAGGACCTATCCCGAAGACTATCGTATTTTTTGCAATACTTTCTATATAGTTTGCCTGGCCTATTGTCTTGGCCTTTATCACTTTTCCGTTAGCAGTTACACAAACCGCGGAAGAAGAAAGTTTAACGACACTTTCCTCACTTCCTTCAAATACCATAGACATAAGATAATTTACCTTCTGTGGCAGAATTTCCTCGCCACCTTCAGCAATCTTGACCATTGATTCTATAGTTCTCAACGCATATTCCGTATCTTTTTCCGTCCCGGAAATTTTGATCATTTCATTTCTTCCGACTATTTTAACATTGTAATTTTTCTCGACGAGTTTTATATTTTCATCAAAATTTCCAAAAACATTGGAAAGTATTTCCGGCCTTGCAATTTCAACAATTCTTTCCATAAAGTCAATCCTTTCATTTGTTGATTAAAACTTTTTCAACAGCCTTCTCAACAGTTTCTATTTCAGCATTTATAATTAGTTCGTCACCTGAGTCTTTGCAGTCGTACTCGGCTTTATCAATTTTTCCGTCCTTCATAACGGAGTTTACAGATTTTATTATTTCATTTTTACCTTTTTCGAGAGCCTCTTTATGGGTCAATTTCTTTTTCTTTGTTATAACCTCTTTGTAAGTAACCTTTTTTATAAACGGATTTAAAGACACAATATCAGTATCATAATCATCATAAGTTTTTATGAAAAACATCGGGTTAAGTTCATTTCCAAATAGATTTACAAAAAATCTTGTTTGGGTTTTCCCCGTATATACTCTTTCACTTATGTTGAGCGGCTGAACAAAGGTCTGTTCATACCAGACTCTTATAGTTATATCGCCATCCGAGTTTTCATACTTGATTCCGTCGGTAAACTCATTCACTCCGCTTATTAACAAATCACCCTTCTTAACTGTCTGTCCCCTTTCAGCAGCCTTAAATCCTTTTCTCAAATAATAGTCCTCTATAACACCGTCCTTTGATGCAACAATATTACAGGGTGTATTTGGGTCCGTAATCTCAGGAACAGGTGTAGTTTCCCTTATTTCAACCTTTGCCTTAATACCCTTTATATTAATTATAATCCATGATATGTCAGGATTACACTCCTCCATTTTATCTGTAATAAGATCAACATCAATTTTGGAGATTGGTGTTCCGGTCTTAAGTCCGTTTTCTGAAAGTTGAGCATAAATAAGTTCTTTCGGTATTCTGTCATTGCCTGTTACATCAATTTCCCACAAAAACATCGGAAATATAACCGTTGTAGCAATAAAAAGCAATATCCCTATTAGGAAGCAGTTTCTTTTTCTATACTTTTTAGAAATAAAGACTGCACCGCTTTTTCTCAAAATTGAAACTCTGCAGCCTGTTTTCCATGCAACATTTTTAAGTTTAAAAAAGCCCTTTACAGAAATCTTTAATATTAAAGTTTCTTCATCTTTTTTTTCAATGTCCCATATATAAACATTTTGTCTTGATGCAAGATTCAAAAATTTTTCAGGAAAACTGCCTACCACTTTTATTATAACATATCCTTTTAAAAAATAAAATAGCCAAAATAACATTTTTTCCTCCTATTTGTCAAAATTTACCGTAAGCAGTCCGCCGTCTATTTCAAGTTCATCCTTTGTCATATACTTTATAACTAAATCTTCACCGGTTATTGTTATAAGAAAATCGTGGGTATTGATTTCTATTTTTGTCTTTGAATAATAAACAACACCCTTGAAATTCTCAATAAACATTCTGGTATTTGAATACACTGTTATTTTTGGACTGTTTATCGACACCTTTTCCGAAACAGAAGTAAGTTGATTGTACTCCACATTTATTCTCCTTTTGGTTATAAAAATATTTCTATCTAAATATATTTTATAAAAAGTGCCATTATGAACGAAAGGGTCTTATTAATGATAAAAACATTTAAAATTCACCAATGCTATAAATTAATTATCAGTCTCACATTTATTTATGTTCTTCTGATTTATCCGGACCTTGCCATAACCGCCTCAAAGGACGGGCTGTATTTATCTGCCGTAAATGTTTTGCCTGCAATATTCCCTTTTATGGTAATCTCAAAATATCTTATGTACTCGGGAATTGCTGCAAAAATTTCAGAAAAGACAGATTTTATTTTTAAGAAATTATTTAATTTTCCGTGCGGAGGTTCATTTCCTTTCATAATCGGTATAATAAGCGGATACCCTATCGGGGCATACACATTAGGAAGTCTCACCAAAAGTAAAACAATAAGCCGCGAAAATGCTTCACATATGATCGGATTTTGTAATAATGCAAGTCCTGTATTTATAATCGGCACTATAGGGATTTGTATTTTAAACAATGAAAGATTGGGTTATTTTTTATACTTGGTCCATATCATATCTGCAATTATAACAGCATTATTAAAAAGAACCTCTTATGGTCCTCAACTCTCAAAGCAGAGCAATGGGAATAAAACTCCCTTTGCATTTACAAAATCTGTAACAGACAGTTGTATTGCCTGTCTGTGCGTAACCGGTTACATAATGTTTTTTTGTGTCATATCCGAAATAATTTGCAAGCTCTTACCTCTCGGCAATTTTGCAAGGGGTGCAATCTGCAGTCTTGCCGAAATTTCATCCGGGATTAAGTATCTTGCTTCGCTTAATATATCACATCAATTGAAACTCGCATTAATATCTTTCTTTCTCGGCTTTTCAGGTCTTTCAGTGTTCTTTCAGGCATCTGCCGGAACCGAAGACAGCGGAATTGATATGAACGAATCCCGAAAAACTAAAATTATTTTTGGAATTGGTGCCTTTGTAATAACATATATTTTTTCAAGTATTATCATATAAAAAAATCCCCGAAAATTTTTCGGGGATTTTTTTAATTGTTTATTTCCTGACAGTAACGTTTTGAGTTCCGGGTAAAAGTGTATTCTCTTTAAAGAAAAATGTAATACACCAAAGACCGGCAATTCCAACCAGTGCATAAACAATCCTGCTTATTATTGCGGTTTGTCCGCCAAACAAAAGTGCTACAAGGTCAATTCCGAAAAATCCTATCAACCCCCAGTTTACTGCTCCCACAATAACAAGTATAAGTGCGGTAATATCCATAAAATCAACCTTTCTGACTGCATAATATGCAGCATATAATGTATTCGCATAATTAAAAATCTGCGTTTATCAGTATTATTTTCCGCTTTTAACAAAATATACATTTTTGGATTGAATTTTTTACAAATATATGCTAAAATCAAATTACAGAAAGGAATGATAATATGAAAAAGATAATTACAATCGGCAGACAATTCGGAAGCGGCGGAAGCGAGATTGCAAAAAAACTCTCAGAAAAACTCGGTTACAGTTACTATGATAAAAACCTACTTGAACTTGCTGCTGACAAAAGCGGCATAAACAAAAAATTCTTTGAACAGGCAGATGAAAAACATAACAGTTTTCTTTATTCTCTTTCTATGGCACATTACGGTGGTCTGGTATCGCCGGTTTATTTAAATGATGTTATAACAAATGATAAATTATTTATAATTCAGTCAAACCTCATTAAAGAAATTGCTGCAAAAGAAAATGCGGTTATTGTCGGAAGATGTGCAAGTGAAATTTTATCAGACAATCCCGAAAATCTAAAAGTATTTATTCATGCTCCGATGGAAACAAGAATCGAAAGAATTGTTAAACTTTATGATATGTCGCCTAAGAGTGCAGAAACACTTATAAAGAAGACTGATAAGGCAAGAAGTGCTTACTTTAGTTTTTACTCTTCAAAACCATGGGGAAATGCAGACACTTATGACCTTTGTATTAATTCTGCTGTATTGGGTGTTGATAAAACAGTAGACTTTCTTGCGGAAACTATAAATAATCAGTTCAGCAAATAGTATTTACTTAAGTTAAAGCC
>CAKSDT010000069.1 GCA_934446135.1 uncultured Clostridia bacterium | reverse complement strand
TACCAAACTGAGCTACGCCTCGAAACGCAAGTAACATTATACAATTAAATCTATTATTTGTCAAGTAATTTTTTATTAATTGTTTACAACCGGCTCAATTTTATTCTATATTAAAAGCCTCCCGAGTAGGGAGGCATTTGTGCATTATGCACTTAATTATCTTTTAACAATTGTAACTGTGTGTGTTGCGTCATCCCAAAGAACGATTGCACCGAGGTTTTCGGATACGAATCTGAGCGGGAGATATGTTCTGTCATTCTTAACATATGATGCAACATCAAGTTCAACTTTTTTATTGTTTACTGTTGCTTTTGTTTCGCCGATATTAAGTTTAATATCATATTCCTTAGTTGTAATGATAACTGTTTCTGTTTCTTCAGTCCAAGTTACTTTTGCACCAAGGCTTTCAGCGATAAATCTTATCGGAAGCATTGTTCTGTCATTTACGATTTCAGGAGCAACATCATTTTCTTTTGTTTCGCCGAATACTTTTGCTTCCTTTTCGCCGATTGTAAGAACTATTGTATTTGCTTCTGTAACTTTAACCCAATCAGCATAAATTGTTGTATTTGAGTTTACTTTTGAATCAAAGTCATATGCTACTGTAAGACTTGCATTTGAGTACCAACCTGCAAATGCGTAACCTTCTTTAGTCGGATCTTCAGGTTTTGTTGCTTTTCCGCCTGCTTTTACAGACTGATCTTTAATTGTATTTCCGCCGTTGGTGTTGAACATTACTTTATAATTTGAAGGAGTAACTGTTCCGCCGCCGGTTGAAGGTCTTCTTGTTGATGTTGTGTAACCAACCAAAGCATAATTTGAGAACTTATCAGAGTCAAATGATACTCTTGATCCCGAAACTACAGGGGCGATAATTTCCAATTCGCCGTTGTGTTCACGAACAATTTTAAGTGTCTTATTCAAAAGTGCTGAAGGAATATCAAAAGTAATCTTGATTTTTTCCGGAAGGTCAGTAAGATTTACTGGATATCCGGCAAGCAATGTAATATCATTGTAAAGTTCCTTATTAACATCTATTTTGAATGACTGAATGATTCCGTTTGCAAAGAGTGCATCTAATGCTTTAACTCTGTTTTCGAATTCGTCAGCACCTGTACCTATAATGTCAAATTTAACATTTACCATTGCTTTTGTTGCACTTGCATCGGCAAGTTTTGCAATATCTTCCGGTGTAAGGAATGCTGCAATATTATTTACATCTGCAGCGGCATCACTAATTACACCCGAAAATCCTTCACTTGCTTTAATACCCTTTAGCAAGAGTCCCGTGTTTTCTGTAGGAGCAATATAGATGCCCTCACCGTTTACATATTCTTTTGTCAAATCTGCTTCGCCGTCTTTATCAGCAAAATATTTGCCGCATCTTCCGCAAGTCCAGTATGCAACATTACCGATTGTTGTAGGTGTTGCTGCTACTGCTTCTGTCTTTGTAAGTTCGTGACCGAGTTTTGTAAGTTTTTCAGCCTCAACTGTTGTTTCTGTAGTACCCAAAGCGTCTTTGAATACTTTGTTGCATCTACCGCAAGTATAGTATTCGTTGTTACCGTCTTCTGTGCAGGTTGCTGCTACTGCTTCTGTCTTTGTCATTTCATGGCCAAGTTTTGCAACCAAAGTATGTCCTTCAATATAAGTGTTGCAGTCTGTGCAGAGTTTACCTGCTGTATAACCGTCTTCTGTGCAGGTTGGTTCAACTGCTGCAACATCTTTTACATGTTCATGTAAGCAATTAAATTCTTCATCTTCAGTTCTGTAATCACATCTTGAGCATTTCTGATGTCTCTGACCGGGAGTACCTTCAGTAGGCTGAACTGTTACAACCCATGAAAGGTCATGACCGAGTTTTGCAAGTTTTTCAGCTTCAACTGTTGTTTCTGTTGTACCCAAAACATCTTTGAATACTTTGCTGCATCTGCCGCAAGTATAGTATTCATTGTTACCGTCTACTGTGCAGGTTGCTGCTACTGCTTCTGTCTTTGTCATTTTATGACCGAGTTTTGCTATCTTTTCAGCCTCAACTGTTGTTCCTGTAGTACCCAAAGCGTCTTTGAATACTTTGTTGCATCTGCCACAAGTATAGTACTCATTGTTACCGTCTTCTGTGCAGGTTGCTGCTACTGCTTCTGTCTTTGTCATTTTATGACCGAGTTTTGCGATTACTTCGTGACCCGAAACAAATTCGTTGCAGTCTTTACAACGAACACCTGCTGTATAACCGTCTTCTGTGCAAGTTGCTGCTACTGCTGCAACTTCTTCAGTGTTTTCATGTGTGCATGAAACTACTGTAACTTTACCAGGAACTACTGTAAAGTCAATTTCATTAAGGTCATAATTAATAAAGTATGGTGCTGCAGATGTAGTTACAGTGTAATCACCAAGTGCTGCACCGTCTTTAATTTTGAATTTTAATGTTGCTATTGTTCCGTTTACATAAAAGTTTGCTGTTGCTGTGTCATTTTCCCATGAAAATGTATATGGGTTCAAAGTGATATCGGGATTATGGTTTGTTGCTCCAAATACTCCTGCATCATTAGCTGCTACAAGTTCCAACGCACTTGAATCATAAGTAACTTTTACCGTGGCAGAAACAATTCCGGGGTTGTTTGAAAGAGATAGTGTTACATCAACTTCCTGACCGGCTTTGCCAGTTGCGTTACCGAATGTCATTGTTGGTTCTTCTGCAGCCGAAACTGTCAAACCGACAAACATTGTCGAAAGCATTGTAAGAACAAGTACAAATGAAAGTAACTTTTTCATATTCGCCATTTTGTTTTCCTCCATTATTTTTTGTTTAAATTATTGTGTTTATTATGAAACCTTTTGGTGCAAGCCAAGTTAACCTGCACCAAAAAATGTTCAAACTAAGTTTATAACCTTATTTGCCGTACGGAAGGGTGGCATATCCTTCCCAACCCGCAAGATGTCTTGATAAAATCGCTCTGTCGTTAGGCTTTATCATTCCGTCAGCATTAACATCTGCATTTTCAATAACTACATTGAATTTCAAGCCCGGACCGTAATTAGCCCAACCTGCAAGATATCTTGAAAGTATTGCTCTGTCGGTCGGATTAACCTTTCCGTCACCGTTTACATCGCCGTAAAGAACTGTATCAGGCTTTTCAAGTTTAACGCCTGTTGTGTCAAGACCCAAAGTATACATTGTGGGAGTTAAATCTGTTGCACTCATACTTGAAATTTCATATTCGCCAAGTACAGGCACTATTTTAGAAATATCAGACGCTTTAACCTTAAGTTCAAAAACTTTAACGCCGTCTTTATAAGCATCTGTCACCTGTGCAGCAGCCATTGAATATGTAAATATTCCGTCTGCAAAATTTGTTTCTATTGCTGAAGCACCGTCTTCTTTATCGGAAGCAAGTCCCGAAATGACAGTTGCTCCGTCATCACCGAGGTTAACTTTAAACTGCACACCGTTTACAGCCGGAGTACCCTTTAAAACACCGGTAAGAACAAAAGTATTGTCAGATGAGGCATAGCCTGATGAAAGTGAGAGAGTAAAGTCGTTTGCAGCCTGAACTGACATTGCACCCAACATACATACCGCTAAAACAGTAATAACGAGTGCAATACTCAACGCTTTTTTCATTCTAAACACCCTTTCTTTTTCTTATAAGCGCTCAAAGTATGCCAAGTCTCCCCCCCGGCATACCTCAAACATTCTATTACAATTGAAGTATAACACAAAGTTTACAGTTTGTAAATATCTTTTTTATTAGTTAATAATGGTTTTTTCTGTTTCTTTATCGAAAAGATGAATCTTAGTTGCATCAAATGCAATCTTGATTCTGTCTCCCGGTTTTGCGGTTGTTCTCGGATTAACCCTTGCTGTGAAGTCTTTTCCGTCAATTTTGAAGTAGAGATATGTTTCAGCACCCAAAGGTTCTGTAACTTCTACATCTGTTTCCAAAACATTTTCCGAATTTGAAATAAAGAGTTCATCATCGTGAATATCCTCAGGTCTGATACCGAGCACAACTTCTTCTCCGGCAAATCCTGTTTCAGCAAGAGTCTTTGCTTTTCCTTCGGGAAGTTTGATTTCGTCTTTGCCGATAACAACATATGTACCGTCATCTCTTTTTGAAATTTTACCGTCGATAAAGTTCATCTGAGGACTTCCGATAAAGCCTGCAACGAACATATTGCAAGGTATAGAATAAAGGTTTGTCGGAGTATCAACCTGCTGAACAACACCGTCTTTCATAACAACAATTCTTGTACCCATTGTCATAGCCTCTGTCTGGTCGTGAGTAACATAGATAAATGTTGTATCAAGTTTCTGATGAAGTTTACCGCTTTCAGTTCTCATCTGAACACGGAGTTTTGCCTCAAGGTTTGACAAAGGTTCGTCCATAAGGAACACCTTAGGTTCACGAACGATTGCACGGCCTAAAGCAACACGCTGTCTTTGTCCGCCTGAAAGTGCGGCAGGTTTTCTGTCAAGAAGATGTTCGATATCAAGGATTTTTGCAGCCTCGTGAACTTTCTTGTCAATTTCATCTTTAGGAACTTTTCTGAGTTTAAGACCAAAAGCCATATTTCCGTAAACTGTCATGTGCGGATAAAGAGCATAGTTCTGGAAAACCATTGCAATATCTCTGTCTTTCGGTTCAACATTGTTTACCAACTGGTCGCCGATATAAAGTTCGCCTTTTGTAATATCTTCAAGACCTGCTATCATTCTTAAAGTTGTTGATTTACCGCAGCCTGAAGGACCTACAAGTACAATAAATTCCTTATCGGCAATATCAAGATTAAAATCGCTTACGGCTGTAACATTGCCGTCATAAATTTTGTATATGTTTTTGAGTGTTACGCTTGCCATTTTCATTCTCCCTTTCTTAAACAAATCATTTCTATGCGTTAGTATTGTAACATAAAACAGGTTTCCTTTCAATAGTAAGCCTGTTTTAATTTTGCACAAACTTATCTGTCACAATGCACAAAATCAGTTAATCGTCCAGTCTATGGGAGTAATATTATTGCTTTTTAAAAACTCATTTGCCTTTGAAAAATGTTTACAGCCGAAAAATCCGCCGTATGCAGAAAGCGGACTTGGGTGAACGGTTTCCAATACGAGATGCCTGTCATTAGTTATAAGACTTTTCTTTGCTCTTGCATTTCCGCCCCAAAGCATAAACACAACCGGCTCTTCGTGCATATTTAAAAGTTCTATTATTTTATCGGTAAAAATTTCCCAGCCTCTTCCCTTGTGGCTGTTGGGCTTTCCTTCCTCTACAGTAAGCGTTGTATTAAGGAGAAGGACTCCTTGTTTTGCCCAATCTGTAAGACAGCCGTGATTTGGTATTTTAAAACCCACATCACTTTCAAGTTCCTTGAAAATATTTTTAAGCGAGGGCGGAGGCGTTACCCCTCTTTTCACAGAGAAGCAAAGTCCGTGTGCCTGGCCGAAACCGTGATACGGATCCTGTCCCAGAATAACAACTTTAACATCGCTGTAGGATGTATATTTAAGTGCATTAAAAATATCTTCGGCGGGAGGATAAATCGTTTTTGTGTTATACTCTCTTACAAGAAACTTCCTTAATTCAATAACATAGTCTATTTCGAACTCCTTTTTTAAAAGTACATCCCACTCGTGTCCTATAGGTTTCATACAAATCCTTCCTCTTGTGTTAAATTTTAATTAAAATTATGTTAAAATTATACAATATAATTGAAAAAAAATCACACTTATAGTATAATTAACTGCATGATATGTATATAATTCTTTTATGAGGCACTTTTAAGATGAAAAAGAACAAATTCAATGATATCAGTTTTATACTTTTTATAGTTGCAACAATTTTAATTGCCGTAATTTCAATTCCTCTTGTTATGTCGGTAGCAAAAGGTACTGCTGTTCAGGATTTTGTCAAAGGTTATGGAGTTTTCGGCGTTATAATAGTTTTTTTGCTTCAAATTCTCCAGATTGTTGTTGCCCTTATACCGGGTGAATTGATTGAATTTGCGGCAGGGTCATTATACGGTTGGCTTGGCGGTCTTATAATTTGTCTTTTGGGTGTAGTTGCCGGTGAATTTTTAATATTCAAAATTGTAAGAGTCTGGGGCGAGGACTTTGTCCTAAAAGTTGCGGGAAACGAGAAACTTGAAAAATTCAAGTTTCTAGAAAGTGAGGACAAACTTAAAAAAATCACTTTTATTCTTTATTTTCTTCCCGGAACGCCAAAGGACCTTTTAGCATATATTATGACCCTTACAAAAATTTCGCTTAAGGACTTTTTGATTATATCGACTTTTGCAAGAATTTTTTCAATAGTGTCAACAACATTTGCCGGAAGTGCCTTCGCTGAAAAAGATTATAAAAAATTGATTGTTATTTATGCCGCAATCATCTTAATAAGTGCTATAGGTTATGCGGTCTACAAAATATGGGAGAAAAAATATGGAAGAAAACATCAAGATAATAGCAAATAACAAAAAAGCATATCACGATTATTTCATTCTTGAAAAGTATGAGGCGGGAATTGCTCTTACAGGAACTGAAGTTAAATCCCTCCGTCAGGGAGGGTGCAATTTGAAAGACAGTTGGGTTTCCGTAAAGGACGGCGAAGCTTTTGTTATGGGCATGCACATAAGTCCGTACGAAAAAGGAAATATTTTTAACCGTGACCCTTTAAGAGTAAGAAAACTTCTGCTTCACAAGCAGGAAATTATGAAACTTTTTACCAAGGCAACCCAGGACGGAATTTCAATAGTTCCGCTTTCTATCTATTTTAAAGGTTCAAACGCAAAAGTTGAAATTGCAACGGCGAAAGGTAAAAAACTTTATGATAAAAGGGATTCTGCAGCCCAAAAATCAGCAAAACGGGACATTGAAAGGGCTGTAAGAGGTAAATATTAATAATTGACTTTTTCCTATTATTATAGTACAATAAAAATCTATATGGGGGCGTAAAGGTTTCGACGGGGATAAAGAAGCCGGTATTGCAAGTGGTTTGGGCGGCAACCTAAAAACCGCAAATTAAATATTAAACGCTAGAAATAATAATTTAGCTTACGCTGCCTAATTAAAGGCGGCCGTCTCACCCGCATTACTGCGGTGCGGAATTGAGGCGTCACTTACGCAGTGAACCCGAACGGGCAAAGTTTTGAGCCCGTCGTGCAAGATGAAACTACTCTAAAAAAAGATTTGTTTGTGGGACTTTTTTTCAGGGGAAACTTGATCCATAAACTAAACTTGTAGACATACCGTCGGACAGATTTTCGGACGGGAGTTCGACTCTCCCCGCCTCCACCACGTCGGAGCAAAGTTCGCTTTGCTCCGTTTTTCTTGCACAAAAACATCCGCCCGCTCCCTTGCTCCTCCTCTTTCGCAAAAGGTCACATTCGCATCGGCTATTCGGTTACAGGTGCCCTCATAACGCCTTTGGCTCATTACCAACCTTTTGCGAGTGTGCCTTCGGCACAAATATCTTTTTTGTCTGACATTACAAAAAACTACTCCCTTTTGTGGGTACTTCTTTTTTATTATGTAGAGAGTCGAGTTCAAAGTGAGCAAAATTCGTTAGCCAAACGACGTGCAAGTTTGTAAATACAATTTGTTTTTTAAAAGAACAGTTGTTTTTTGATATACTAATTATACACAATTTTTTACATATCCGGTATTGACTTAATATTTGTGATATGATAAAATCACTCGGAAGGAGTGTGAATTATGGATATATCAAAATATATGGCAAACAAGGCAGAAAAGCCACTTGATAATATCGTTACAAACGGTGGTTTCTGTGGAATTTTCAGAAAAATTGCGTGCATCGGCGACAGTCTCTCTTCAGGTGAGTTCGAATCTTTAGAAAATGGTGTACGCGGCTATCACGACTATTATGAATATTCCTGGGGACAATTTATTGCAAGGGATACGGGAAGTGAAGTGTTAAATCTTTCAAAGGGAGGACTTCGTGCAGACACATTTTTCAGTCTTGCAGAGGAGAAAAACTATTTTGACGACAAATATAAATGCCGGGCATATATTATTGCACTTGGGGTTAATGATATTACCGCAATAATAAACGGCGATCTGGAATTCGGAAGTACAAAGGATATTGATATCTCAGACTGGGCCAAGAACAAGCCTACCTTTGCCGGTTACTACGGAAAAATTATTGCAAAATATAAAGAGTTACAACCAAAGGCAAAATTTTTCTTAATGACAATTCCGAGAGACAACGATTTAAAACGGGATGAATTTAACAACAAACATACTGAGTTAATTTATGAAATCTCTAATACATTTGATAATTGCTATGTGCTTGATTTAAGAAAATATGCACCTGTTTACGATGATGAATTCCGACGCAATTTCTATCTCAGCAGTCATATGAATGCAGCAGGTTACAGACTCACCGCACTTATGGTTGAATCGTATATTGATTACATAATACGAAATAATCCGGAGGATTTTTCTCAAATAGGGTTTGTAGGAACACCGCATCACAATTCTGATTTTAAGTGGTAATTCAATACATTTATTAAGAGAAAGAACACAAAAACCGCATCGAAAATTCGATGCGGTTTAAATTTTTGAATAATTATTTCATCATGGAAGCAACTTCATCTGCAAAGTTGTCTTCTCTCTTTTCAAGACCTTCGCCTTTTTCAAAACGAGCATATTCAACAAGTTTTACATTCTTTGAAGCAAGATATTTTTCAACTGTGATTTTATCGTCTTTTACAAAAGCCTGCTGAAGCAAACAATTTTGTTCATAATATTTGTTTACCTTACCGATAAGCATTTTTTCGAGAATGTTTTCGGGTTTATTAGCATTTTTAGGATCTTCTTTCATCTGAGCAAGAATAATTTTCTTCTCATTTTCCAAAACATCAGCCGGAACTGTTTCTTTTGAAAGATACAAAGGATTGATTGCGGCAATTTGCATTGCAGCATCTCTTGCTGCTTCGTGAGCATCATCATCAAGGGCATTTTCAGCATTAACCAAAACACCGATTCTTCCGCCGGCGTGTGTATAGCCAACAACATTACCTTCAAATCTTGCAAATCTTCTGATGTTCATATTTTCGCCGATTGTAAGAATCTTTTCTCTGAGCATTTCTTCAACGGTTAATTTATCATCATACTTTTCTGCTTTTAAAGCATCCAAATCAGCAGGATTTGATTTTGCAACTATTTCTGCAACTTTAGCAACAAATGCCTGGAAATCAGCATTTTTACCAACAAAGTCTGTTTCTGAGTTGATTTCAACCATACCGCCTACTTTACCGTCTTCTGTAACATAAATGCTAACCAAACCTTCTGCCGCAATTCTGCCTGCCTTTTTAGCAGCAGCTGCAAGACCTTTTTCTCTCAAAAATTCAACTGCCTTGTCCATATCGCCGTCAGACTCGGTAAGTGCCTTTTTGCAGTCCATCATACCGCAGCCTGTCATTTCTCTTAATTTTTTTACATCACTTGCTGTAAACATTGATTTTATTCTCCTTCCGATAGTTTCCGTAAAGATTATTCTTCAACGGTATCTTCTGTTTCCTCAACTGAGAATGATTCAC
>CAKSDT010000068.1 GCA_934446135.1 uncultured Clostridia bacterium | reverse complement strand
TGTATTCTTAGCCACAATATTTTTACTTAAATCCAATCCGTTTATTTATTCACATACTTGTAGAATGTTTTAGAATAATTATCCCCAAAGGTTATTTGTGTTATATCCGCATAAGGAATTTGGTGAGATTCATTATCCCACTCGCCGTCTACTCCAACATCCTCAAAAGTAACTCCGCCGTCTTCTGCAGTTACGATTTTTCCAAGAAAAAACGCACATTTTTCCCTTTGTTCTTCACATTCTATAGAGATAAATCCATCGTAACTTTCAAGTTGTTGTAAAACGCACTTTACAGAGCAAATCGCATTTATACAGCACTGCTGAACTTTATTTTGTAAACCTTCAGAAATACATATTTTTTCGTAAAAGGCATCGCTTTCTTTTGAATAAGCATCAGATATATCCGATAGCCTTAATACAACAAACCCTTCATCGTGAAAATCATTAACAACTGTCATCAAAACCAGTTCTTCAGAAACATTTATAGGAAACCCACGGACAATATCCGTTTCGTTATCAAAAGTGCGTTCAATATTCAACAGCATCTTGTTATCTATGTGATATTGAATTGTTTCTTGTAATTCTTTGCTATTAATGCTACTCATCTTTTCTTATCCTTTCTCAAAGTTCAGCAACCGACTCCTCTTTAGCATCCCGCCATTTCCAAACGTTTTAAACTTGTCGTTTCGTCAAAATACGCAAGGGTGTATCCAACTTCGCAGACATACTCTTACACATTATCCGTACAGGTGCTTATTGATACAATCTCTCTACACATCAATAATAATTTCATTTGAATTTTCAACAACAATGCGTTTTAAGAGTTCTGCTTTATTATTTGTATTCACCCTTAATCCCAATGATCTTTCTAATAACCGGAGCAGATTTTTGCATTGCCATTATGGATTCTTACACTATGCTCACAGCCATGCCGTCACTTTTGTATTTATCGCATTATTTTTATATCTTTTTTTAACGCAGTTATATATTCCAATGCGGATTCGTCTAAAATTGTGTAAAAAAGCACACAATCACGAAACTCATGTATGAACATTGTATCCCCCTGTTGATAATTATACATAGCATCTTTAACATCTGACAAAAAAACCATAGAGTACATAGCACTTCCACGAATATCCAGAACCGGTCTTCTTCCAAACTTTCCGTCAATTTCTGCTTTTATTATTTGTACTGCACATATTGAGTTTAAGTCTACAATATGATTTGTGATTTTTTTATAGTATATATCTTTTCCGTTAATGTATAGTCCAAAACCATCAAGTACTCTTGACATAAAAATACAAATAGCAAGCACAAATGCAAGAAATAATATCCAGCCATATTGCACATATTTTTTTCTTATAATTATCAATACCGTAAGACCTAAGCATATAAAAAATACCATTCCAAATAGGGTCTTAAAACTTGTATGTGATTGCTTTACGAAAAATTTTTTCATCGTTACCTCCATTATTGCGAACTTAAAATAGTGGCAAGTTGATCAAAGAAAACTTTTAATGCCTCACCAAATTTCTTATCGTATTTTATCAAGGTTTGGGCAGCAGAACCCACAGCATTTACCACCTCGGTCTCCATATTTTCGCAATTTATTGTATTCTTAGCCGCAATATTTTTACTTAAATCCAATCCGTTTATTTACACGCAAAAATTTTCATTTACCATTTTTACATTTCATAAAATTCTTGTAAATTCATAACAGAAATATCCAATGACGCACCTACTGCGACAATTTTATTCAGAATATCTTTATCAAATCTGAGATTGGATTGAGTTTTTTCAGAATAAATTGTAATCCATATCGAAAAATCGCATTCACACGGTAATGTTTGCAAAAAAAGTTTTTTGCCGTATAATTTATTAACGAGGATTCTTAAATTTTCAATCAAATCTTCATCTTTTACCTCAATTTTTGACTGCCAGACATCTTCGTTAAATGTGAATTTTTCACCCCTATATTCGCCAATATTTCCTTTTTTACAGAAAACGGAATTATCAAAGTTTAATTCACTGTTTATCTTTTCGAGATTTAAACTATTGGCACTTATTCTGATATTAATGTAATTCATAATAAACCCCTCTTCTTATTTATAACTGTCCTTTATATACTTTAGGATACATATCGGTTCATATCAAGCGGGTTTGAAATTTCGCCCTCATTTACATCATGACTTGTAAATCAGCCTACTGATGCAGATAAATTTCAATCGGGGAATTTCTGAATATTTGACCGTGTGTATATTCTATCATACGAAAATGGCATTTTCAACCAAAACGGGGACAAATTTATCAATGTTTTCAGAGCCGTCAGCGGTATAAAGCATTATTAAAGCCAAAGGTTTTGGCTCGATTTGGCAGTCAGAACAAAATTTCCCTGTTCTTCCTCGGCTTGCAAATTAGCGATTGACCGCTTAATGGCAGAATTTAATCAAAAGAATTAACTGTGAGTAAAACTCCGCTTTATTTCAAGCGGAGTTTTTTGATATAATGCCATTAAACTCTGTCCAAATCTCACCGCTCGAGCATCGGAACAAGCATACGCCGTATCGCCGCACTTTAAAAAGCACGGCTTAAATGCTCCGCTGTTCCTCCTTTTCCCAAAAGTCAAACGACTTTTGGGAGGCCCTATATGAGCCGCTTCGGGTTCGATTTGTCCAATCTGAACCAAATTTCCTTTGCCTACGGCTTGTAAATTGTGCTCCAGACCATTTGGTGACAAGTTAATTTATAAGAAAAGAAACTTAAAGAAACAACCCGTTATATCTATAACGGGTTGTTTCTTTATACTCTGTTTCTAAATCCTGCTTTGAGTGTTGTGTGGTAACGATATGGAAACACGGTCACTGCGTTTTTTGTGTGGCGGAGTTTCTGTCACGCATTTCTTATGCTTATTTTTAGTATGTTTTCATAAAATAATCACCTCGCTTTATATTGATTATACCTCACAAAGGCGGACAAATTACAACTTATACAGTCATATTTTTGTCGTAATACACCAATATAAGTGTTATAACCAAAGTAATGACGAGATTATTATGATGAGAACTATAAAAATTACATACTTCAAAGTTATGAAGAAACATATTATCCCGAAAAAGTAAAAGGAGCGGGCAAAAATTCAATTGCATAAAAGCAAGCCGAGGATTTATCGTTAAAATTAAAAAATCGGAATGGAGAAAAGTCCATTCCGATGGGGTTGGCGGTTAGTCGAAGTCGTGCCAGAATTCTTTTACGGCTCTTTCGTAAAGGGGTTTATCAACCAAATAACTCATTGCGTGGTCGGCACCCGGTACGATTAACAGCCGTTTTTTGGAAACGCAGGCTTTATAGTTCTCATATGTCATTTCAACCGGAACAAAGTGGTCATCTGTTCCGTGAACAAACAATACGGGAATATTTGTTTTTGAGAGTGCGTCCAATGTTGAATGGTCATCAAGTCCCATATTTATTTTCTTTTTGCACATATAGTCTGCAATAATGCTTCTTATCCCGTAGCCAATATGGAGATTGTTTTTGGCAACAAACCTGAAAATTGCTTTTGGAGAAGTAAAGCCGCAGTCAGCCATAATTCCGTGAACATTTTGAGGAAGATTTAAGTCCGACGCCATCAAAACGGTAGTTGCACCCATAGAAATACCGGCAAGATAGATAGGAATGGAGTTTCCGCATCTTAAATTTGCCCAGTTTGCCCAGGTGATGCAATCAAAACGCTCGGTAAGACCGAATCCCATATATTCTCCGCCGCTTTGGTTTTGTCCCCTTTGCTCAACATATAAAACGCTTGAGTTCTGACTGTGCCAGAATTTTGAAATCATACCGTAGTCTTTTGCCCAGGAAGAACGCCAACCGTGGAAAGCGATTATAATTCTTTCTGCATTTTCGGCAGGGAAGAAGTGACCTACAAGAGTAACGCCGTTTCCGCCCGAAATCCTGACAGTTTCGTGTTCAGTGTTTTCGAGTTCCGCCGCCAAATTTGAAATAAGTTCGGCAGTTTCGGGGTCTTTTTCGCTTCCTGAAATCCTGCTGCCTGAATTTTTCATTAAATTAGGGGTGTTTCTGTCAAGAGCGGTGTTTACAAGAAGTTTGGTTGTAATAAGAGCCGCCGCGGCAGATGAAAGAGCCGCTGCCGACAAAACAGCCGCCACAGTTAAAGTTGTTTTTCCCAATTTTTTAGATGTCATTAAAAATCCCCCTTTTTGCCCTAGTATACCCTTTTTTCTTTATATTAACACGGATAAAACGCACTTGTCAAGGTATAAAAAGACGAAAAAAATCGAGGCGGAAAAAATTTTCCAAACCCCGATTTTTTATTTATGAGCAAGTATGTTTTTTATCTTTGAACTCTGCCCGAACCGTCACCTGCCATAAGTGTTTCAACATCTTTTCTTGAAACATGGTTGAGGTCGCCCGGTATTGTGTGTTTGAGTGCAGATGCCGCAACACCGAACTCAAGAGCAGTTTTAAAATCTTTTCCGTCAAGGAAACCTGTAATAACGCCGGCTGCAAAACTGTCGCCGCCGCCTACTCTGTCAACTATAGGACAAATTCTGTATTCTTTTGAATGATAGAATTCTTTTGCATCTCTTGAATAAATGCAGGCAGACCAACCGTTGTCGGACGCAGAGTGTGAAACACGGAGCGAAGAAATAACATATTCAAAATTGAATTTTTCAACCATCTGTTCAAAAATGCTCTTGTAACCTGCAAGTTCAAGTTCGCCGCCTGTTACATCTGTGTTTCCGGGCTTAAATCCCAAAACTTTTTCAGCGTCTTCTTCATTTCCTATGCAAACATCAACATACTGCATAAGATTTGTCATAACCTTTTTTGCTTTTTCAGAAGTCCAGAGTTTCTTTCTGAAATTAAGGTCGCAGGAAACTTTGACGCCGTGCTTTTTAGCAGCCTTTAAAGCCTCCTCGGTAAGATATGCGGCATCGTCCGAAATTGCCGGAGTAATGCCTGTAAAATGGAACCAATCACAGCCGTCGAAGATTTTGTCAAAGTCAAAATCTTCGGGTTTTGCGGCTGAAATTGAGGAATGTGCTCTGTCATAAACAACATTTGACGCTCTCATAGAAGCACCGGTTTCAAGAAAGTAAATACCGAGTCTTTCTCCGCCTTTTGCAATGTTGTCTGTTTTAACGCCGTATTTTCTAAGTTCCGCAACAGCGGCTTCGCCGATAGGATTTTCCGGAACTTTTGTTACAAATTCAGCGTCGTGGCCGTAGTTTGCAGCAGATACTGCAACATTTGCTTCGCCGCCGCCATAGTTTACATCAAAACTTTTTGCCTGTATAAATTTTTCATAGCCGGGGGTTGAAAGCCTCAGCATTATTTCACCCATTGTTACAAGTTTCATAACTTTTTCCCAAACCTTTCTTTATTTTCTTTCAACAAGATGAATTCCGAAACCGCCGATTTCGTCTTTAAGATAAATGAATTTTCTTGAACCGTCCGCATTGAATGTTGCTGAACTTTCATCAAATTCAATGCCTTTTTTGCCGAGGTGGTAAACCGCTCTGTCAACACTGTTTGTCAAAACCGCAATATGACCGTTTTTACCTCTGCCCATATTTTTCATAACTTCAAAACCGTCTGTTACAAAAAGACTTTTTTCAGTATTTCTCTCAATTTCAACACCGAAAAGAAGGCTTAACAGTTTTCCGGTTTTGAGTGCCTCATCAGCACTTTCCGAATTGATGCCGATATGACCCAAACCGAAACCTAACATTTTGCTTACCGATTCTCTTGTAAGCGTTTCAATTGTATCCCAGTCGGAATTTTTGATAAAGTCGTCCTTAACCATAAAACTTCCGCCGCAGGCAACAATCTTTTTAAATGAAAGATAATCGTTTAGGTTGTTCAGATTAATTCCGCCGGTAGGCATAAATTTAACACCGCCGTAAGGGGCAGCCATTGCCTTGATTTTTGCAATACCGCCGCTTTGCTCGGCAGGGAAGAATTTAACAGTTTTAAGTCCCATTTCAAGAGCCTGTTCAATTTCCGAAGGTGTTGAAATTCCGGGTATAACCAAAATACCGTTTTCCAAACACCACGAAACGATTTTCGGATTAAATCCCGGTGCAACAATGAATTTAGCACCGCTGTCTTTTGCTCTTTTTGCCTGTTCGACAGTAAGAACTGTACCTGCACCCGTAATCATCTCAGGACAGTTTTCCGAAATAAGTTTAATTGCTTCTGCGGCAGCGTCTGTTCTGAAAGTAACTTCAGCAACAGGAAGTCCGCCTTTTATAAGTGCTTTTGCCAAAGGAACTGCTTTTTCAGGGTCTTCGATTTTTATAACCGGAACAATTCCAATGTCTGAAATTTGTTTAAGTAAATCCATTTTTTGCACATCCTTGTGATTTTTTCTTTATTATACAACTCAAAAAGGATATAGTCAATAGAAAATAAAATTATTTTATTATTTTTTTGACGCAAGCATAGAAGTTAAGAGTCCTATTCCGGTATAAGGGTCGATCCCGCCCGATTTTAAGTCAATATCAAGGTTTGCACATAAGTTTATCATATTTTTAAGGTACTTCTCGGAAAGTTTTGAAGAATAGTCAAGATACTTTCTCTGCCTGAATGAAGAATGAAGATTTAACTTTTCGTAAATTGCCTTTAAGGGCGTTCCGTCGTCTTTCATAGCCTTAAACCTTAAAATGTCAATCATATATTTTGTTATTGCACCGTTTATTGCAACAGGCTGCTCCTTTTTTATTTTAAGGTCATTGTATATTAAAAAGGCAGTGTCGGGTTTTCCGTCCAATGCAGAATCAATCATCTTAAAAACGATACTGTCAATGTTTCTCGAACAAATGCTTTCAACATCTTCTTTTGTTATCTTTGTGCGGTTTCCGGCATAAGAAACAAGTTTTTCAATTTCGTTCATCAAAAGCGTCATATCGTTTCCTGCCGAGTTTATAAGAGCATAAGCAGTTTCGCGGTCGGCTTCTTTTCCTTTTGATGCAATAACTTTTCTTGCCCATATAACAAGGTCGTCGGTTTTTTGCTTTGAAAATACGCACTCTGTCGAATTCTTTTTTAACAGTTTGTATAATCTGCTTTTTTTGTCAATAAACGGACTCATAAACAAAACCGTTGTGTATTCGGGAATTTCTCCGATAAATTCCTCAAGAAAAGAGACAAAATCCGATTTTAACTCGCTTGAAAGATTGTTTCCTTTAAGCACAAGAAGTTTCCTTTCGCTTAAAACGGGAAAAGATTCGGCAGCCTCCTGAAATCCCGAAACATCTTCTGTGGATAATTTTATATAATTAAACTCGTCACCCTCGGCAACAAGGGCGTTTTTAAGTTTTTTGGCATAAAACTCTGCAAGAAAAATTTCCTCGCCCGTAAACAAATATATGTGTGAAAAATTCTCTGCTTTAAGATGCGTTTTGATAGTGTTCATAAACTTACCTCTCTTTACAAAACATTATATAATTATGAAGATATTTAGTCAAGCCGATATTGAAATTTAGAACATATTGTGCTAAAATTAGGCAGACGGAAGGAGCGGTTTGTATGAAAATATGTGTTTACGGTGCTTCAAGCAATAATATAAACCCCGAATATATAAAAAGGGGAGAAATTTTAGGGAAAGAAATAGCCAAAAGAGGGCATAGTGTGGTTTTTGGCGGCGGCGGCGACGGCCTTATGGGTGCCGTTTCAAGAGGAGCACTCAGCATAAAAGGCGAAGTGATCGGAATTTCACCTCGCTTTTTTGAGGATATGGGAGCACTCCGTGCAGACTGCACAAAATTGATTTATACCGACACAATGCGTGAGAGAAAGCAGTTGATGGAGCAAACTTCGGACGCATTTGTGGTAACTCCCGGCGGAGTGGGTACTTTTGAGGAATTTTTTGAAATCTTTACGGCAAGACAACTTGTTCTTCACCAAAAGCCTATTGTTATCTATAACATAAACGGTTATTACAATAAAATGATTGATATGATAGAATTCGGAATAAAAGAGGGGTTTATCTTTGAGTCGTGCAGGAATCTCATCTTTGTTACGGATAATGATGACCAACTTTTTTCCTATATTGAAAACTATGTTCCCCCTAAAGGAGAAACCTACAAAACAGGTGCGTAAATTAAATAATCTTTACATAATCGGAAATTTATGTTACAATGTAATTCAGATTTATTAAATTTCAATGAAAGGTCGTGAAAATATGGCAGCAACAAAAAAACCAAAACTTGACGAACTTATGTATAAAGGAAAACCTATAGTAAGAAGAAACGATAAAATGTATTACGGTTTTATTGACGATGACTATATTGTCGAAATTGTAATAAAGGACGCTGAAAATGTTAACAATTTGAAAGTTGCGTCGGAAGTTTCTGTTCAACTTGTTACAAATAAAACAAAATTAGAAGGTGCTGAAAGAATTATTAAATCTTCTAAAAAACCCAGTCTTTATGCGGCTTTAGACCTTGGTTCGGTTTGGCTCGAAGATGCAGTTTCAAATTAATAATTTAAGAAATTGTTAAGAAAATGTTACAAAAATTGTTAAAAAGTCTTGACAAATTGTTAAATTTGTATTATACTTCCTTTTGTAATACGAAAGGTTGGTTATATGAATTTTAAAAGACTGATAGTAAGTTTTGTCTGTACTTTTACAATTTTAATGGCATTAAGCGTCAGTGTTTATGCTGACAGAGGCGTTGTAACAGGCGATGTTGTAAATGTCAGACAAGAGCCTTCAATCAATTCGGGCATAATAACAAAAGTGTATAGCGGAAACAGTTTTGAAATTGTTTCTTTGGGTGAGGATTGGACTGAGATTGAATATAAATTCGGTCAGACAGGGTTTATTTACAATGAATTTTTCAGACCTGTTGAAAGTTATAAAATCTGCACGGTCAACGCTGTTAATGTTAATTTAAGAGCAGGTGCCGGAACAGATGCAAAAGTCCTTAAAATCACAACAAAGGGCGATAGTTTCAGAGTAAAAAATGTTGATGGAAATTGGGTGGAAGTTTTGTACTCGGGTCAGAGTGCATACATCTGCAAAGATTTCGTAACTGTTAAAGAGATAACTCTTGAAGACGGCGAAACAACTCCTGAAGAACCCGAAGAACCGGGTATCGCCGAAATTGCGGCAAATTACCTCGGAAAACCGTATGTTTACGGTGCGTCAGGACCTAATGCGTTCGATTGCTCGGGATTTACCAAGTATGTTTATCAATCACTCGGAGTTACACTTCCAAGGGTTGCGGCATCGCAGGCAACAGTAGGTACTCCTGTTTCAAGAGATAATCTCAAAGAGGGCGATTTGGTATTTTTCGCAAATGGCGGATATATCGACCATGTCGGCATCTATGTAGGAAACGGAAAAATGATTCACGCAGGCTCGTCATCAGCGTCAATATGTTATGCTGATTTAAGCACGCCGTATTTTGCGGCGAGGTATGCGGGAGCCCGCCGCATAATCTCTTAGACGGCTTGTTAATTGACGCTTGAGCGTTTGTCGGCTAAGAAAATAAAGTTAAAAGAACTTTAAGTTGAACTCTGCTTCATCTAAAGCAGAGTTCTTTTATTTAAAGCCGACAAACTTTGAACAAACTTCGCCTCTCGTCGTATACACATACGAC
>CAKSDT010000067.1 GCA_934446135.1 uncultured Clostridia bacterium | reverse complement strand
TATGTATAGTGATTTTTATATTGAATAATTTTATACATTATGATATACTTTACTTAAAATTCAAGGAGGTTTTATTTAGGTCCAAATCAACCGACTATAAAAATAAATTTATCGCTGAAAAATACGACCGTATAAATCTTACAGTCCCGAAAGGAACAAAAGAATTATTAAAATCATATTGTGATGAAAGAAACTTAAGCATCAACGGTTATATTTACGAACTTATTAAAAACGACCTAAATATCAGAGAAAATCCGAAATCCCAAAATAAAAAGGATATGGATATTTTTCTTTTTTAATTCCAGATTGCAATTTTTGAAAGAATAATCTCGACGCCTTCTTTTCCGACCTTTCTCGGATTTGTTTTGGTGCAAGTATCATTTAATGCACTTTCAATAATGCTTTCTTTTACAGCCTCGTAATCCTCTTTCTTAACTCCTGCATCCTGCAAGGTTGCAGGAATTTTCATCATTTTAAGCATATATTTAATTTCTTCTATAAGGCTGAATACTGCGATTTTCTTTGTATCATGCGGAAGTTTCAGCATTCTTCCTACTTCAGCAATTCGTATTGCCGCTTCTGTGTATTTTTCAGAGCCGAAATTGTTATGAAGGTCCGCATTAAATTTAACCACATGGGGCAAAAGCATTGCATTTGCTCTTCCGTGCGGAATGTGGAATTTAGCACCGAGTGCATGAGCAATTCCGTGATTGATTCCAAGTCCCACTTCGTTAAATGCCATACCTGCAAGACAAGATGCACTGTGCATTTTTTCTCTTGCTTTTATGTTATTTCCGTCCTTATACGCAATCGGCAAATACTTAAATGCAATTTTTAGTGCCTTTTCCGACAATGCGTCAGACGCATCGTTTGCAAGTGTTGAAACATAAGCCTCCATCGCATGGGTTATAACATCAAACCCTGTATCAGCCGTAACTGACGGCGGAACTGTCGTTACAAGTTCAGGAACTAAAATTGCAAGATTTGGCAATAGTCCTTCATCTACCAACGGATATTTAACTCCTTTTTCCTCGTCAGTTATAACTGCGAACTGAGTAACCTCCGAACCTGTACCGCTTGTAGTAGGAATGGCAACAAGCACAATATCCCTGTCCATCGCCTTTTTTGCCATAAATACCATAGCTTTTGCGGCATCAATGGAAGAGCCTCCGCCCAAAGCAATAACAATATCTGAATTGCTTTCACGAAGGAATTTAAGGCCCTGCGTTATAAGCGAAATCGGCGGATCCGGACGAACCTCATCAAATACATCTATTCTTGTGCAGTTTGAAAGTTTATTTTTGATAAAATCAACCGCACCGCTTTTAGACATAAATGAATCGGTAACAATTGCGGCATTTACATCTTTAAAATTAAGCAGTGTATCTATTGCATTTTCACTGAATCTTACTTCCGTTTTTATTTTAAATTTATTCATATTATGTTTCTCCGATTAGTTGTATTACAGTATTGTATTCCAAAGTTTTTCATCGGGATTCGGAATAACCGAAGTATCAAGAAGCATACCGTTTTCCGCAACTTTTTCTTTTGCAGATTCAATTGATGCAGTTACAGCGGCAACTTCACCCGTTATATACATATATGATTTTCCGCACATACCCCTTGCCATTCTGAGTTCAATAAGTTCAACATCGGCTGTTTTTGCTGCAAGATCCGCAGCAACTATAATCGCAGCTGCCGAATATGTTTCAAGAACGCCGAGAGCATTTTTATTTTCTATCGGATTTGCACCGTAAATTGCCGGAAATATCGACTCATCCGGATTACCGAGAACAAAACTGTCAACAAGTTGTCTGCCAAAATTGACTTTTGCAGCATCAATTGACGCTCTTACAGCACTCAATTCCCCTGTGATAATTATTATGTATTTTCCCGGACATACAACCTGTGCTTCTATAACATCAACATCGGCTGTTTTAATTATTACATCAGCCGCTTTAACACCTGCCGATACATTTTGAAATTCAGCCATTCCTAATGATTTTCCCATTTGCTACCCATCCTTTCTACGCTTTAATCGTCACAAATTTGTCATTAACATCAATTACTTCACCCGTAACAGACGAATGAATATTAACTCCCAGTTTGTCCTGTGACGATTTACCTATTACCTGTCCCGCTGTAACACGGTCTCCTTTTTTAACAACCGCTTCAGCCGGTGCTCCGATATGCTGCTGCAATGCAATTTTAACATTTTTCACAGTTCTTAGTTCATCATCTAACGGAGCCGGTACATCGTAAGGTTTAAGTCCAAGTCTTGCTACAAGCCTCGGAATGGGAACTTTTCTAAATTCTCTTTGTTTACTTACTTCATCAAATTTAACATTCTCGGGCGGTTTCACACCGTTTTTCCTCAAACCGGATTTATATGCAGATATAAGTGTTCTTGGCGACAATCCCTGTCCGCAGGCATACATTTCACATATTCCGCAGGCAGAACAAAACATTGTATTTATAAACGGTCCAATATCTTTTGTATCACCGGAAGTTGCCGCTCTCATAAATTTATGAGGTTCAATCGGGTGGCCCAAAAGATTTCTTGAGCAAAGGTCCGTACACATTCTGCACTGACAACAGGCAGACATCGCCCTTTTCATATCTGTTTTAACATCCTGTAGTTTTTTGTTTATAATATAATGGTCTTTCGGCATAACCAAAATACCGTTTGTTGTCTTAGTTACTGTATTGTAAACATCGGTTATCATACCTGTCATAGGTCCGCCGTTTACAAGTCTGAAATCTTTAATTTTTGCTCCGCCGGCCATTTCAATTACTTCACCTATCGGTGTTCCGAGCGGAACTTTAACTGTTATCGGGTTGTTTACCTCTCCGGCAACAGTTATGTACTTATATGTAACAGGTCCCAAATTATTCAGTGCCTTGTATACATTATAAATTGTTTCAACATTAAACACTGTAACACCTACAGAAATCGGAATTTTTCCCGGTGCCACAACTCTTCCCGTGGTTTCATAAATAGTAACCACCTCATCACCCGCAGGATATATCTCGGGTAAATAACCAATCTTAATCTTTTTGAAAGAATCGAGATGTGCTTTTACTGCATTTACGGCTTCCTTATAAGCCTTTTTAACTGCAATAATAACAGTGTCTGCCTCAACAGTTTCAGCTATTATATCAAGCGTACTCATAATTTCAAACGCGTATTTTGCAAGAACCTGTCTGTGAAGTTTAAGTAAGGGTTCACACTCAGCACAGTTAAGAATTATCGTATCGGCCTTTTTATCGAGTTTTGCGTAAGACGGAAAACCTGCACCGCCTGCACCGACTACGCCGTTTTCTTTCATAATCTGCTTTAAATTTTCAAGTGTCATAAAGCAATCTCACCTTTCGTAATAATAAGGGATTTATTCAAGTTCGCTTCCATCATCAATAATTCCGACAATAGCAGCATCAACAGGTGAATTATCCATATTGCAGCCTATTCTTGCCGCACTTCCCGTTGCAACCAATACATATTCGCCTATTCCGGCACCGATATTGTCAATAGCAACAAAATCGCCGCCTTTATTCATGCTTTTTATCGGCTCAACTATCATAAACTTGTTTCCGACAAGATTTTCATTCTTGCGTGTGGAAACAATACTTCCTTTAACTTTTCCTATAAGCATATATTTTCACCTTTCCAACAACATTGCAAAGCCGCACATTAAGGCAAAAGCCTTAATGTGCAACGCAATATTTACTATTTAAGTGTAGGTAAAATCTTTTCAACATCGCCGTGAGGTCTTGGAATTACATGTGTTGCAACCAATTCACCTAATTTCGATGCTGATGTGCTTCCTGCTTCTACAGCAGCCTTAACTGCTCCAACATCGCCTCTTACCATAACGCTTACTAATCCTGAACCGATTTTTTCAGTTCCGAGCAATACAACATTTGCTGCTTTAAGCATTGAATCAGCTGCTTCGATTGCTGCAACCAATCCTCTTGTTTCTACCATTCCTAATGCTTCTAATGCCATTTTTGTTTCCTCCTTAACAATTACTTCTTCTTTTATTTTTGTTTCATTGTTGACTTTTTTTGCAGCCGCACTCGCCGGCTTTTTTGACACACCGCTTTTTTTAGGTGTTGCCATTTAAATCACCCCTTTATTAAAACTTAGGCAGAATTTTTTCAACATCTGCGTGGGGTCTTGGAATTACATGCACTGCTACAAGTTCGCCGAGTTTTGACGCTCTTGAAGCCCCTGCCTCTGTTGCAGCCTTAACTGCTCCAACATCGCCTCTTACCATAACGCTTACCAATCCTGAACCGATTTTTTCAGTTCCGATTAATACAACTTCTGCTGATTTAACCATTGCATCAGCTGCTTCAATCGCTGCGGTAAGACCTCTTGTTTCAACCATTCCCAATGCTTCTAAAGCCATTTTTGGTTACCTCCTGATTTATAATAATTTTATTTGTTTACTATTGCTATTTTCAAACCTTCCATAGCAAGGTTTGTTTTGTGTGCTTCATTAATCTGCTCGAGCGGGAACTTATGTGTTATAAGTTTTTCAATAGGAAGACCTATTCCCTTTGCTCTCTTTAAGAAATCAAATGTTGTTGCATAATCTCTTAAAGTATAAACCCACGAACCCACAAGTGTTATTTCTTTCGAACAAAGGTCGAAATGCGGATTGATTGTAGCATCTCCTCCGTTTATAAAGAAACCGAGTTCGCAAAGTCCGCCGCCGTTTCTTATAAACTTATATACATTTCCGTGTGCAATAGGCGAACCTGTGCACTGGAAAGCAAAGTCTGCAAGATGACCGTCAAAACCTTTTTCAACCGCACCCTGAAGTTCTTCAATACCTTTGTAATTCTTAAAGTTGACAGTTTTTGTTGCACCCATAAGTTTTGCAAATTCAAGACGCTTGTCTTCACCGTCAATTGCCATAATATTTTCGACACCCATAGTCCTTAATACCGCTATGCACAAAAGTCCGATAGGACCGCAGCCCTGAACTGCAACTCTTGAATTAAATCTCAAGATACCTGTTGTTTTTGCTCTTTCTACCGCATGAACCAAAACAGCACTTGGTTCGATAAGTATTCTTGAGTCAAGGTCCAAATCACTCACATTAAAAACAGTGGATCCGCCTCTTATAACCAAGTAATCTGCAAACCATCCGTTTAAGTGAATATCATCGTCCGGTAAAAGGCCGTACACATCGGCACCGCCGACATTCTGTTTGTTAAGGTCGAATATTGTTATATCAGGATTATCCTTAAATATCATACAAGTAACAACCTTGTCACCCACATTGAGCGACTTGCCGGCACTGTCTTTCTTAACATTTTTGCCCATCTTAACTATTTCGCCTGTTCCCTCATGTCCCAAAACAACAGGGATAAGACCGAACGGATCACGCTTAAACTCATGAGCATCTGTTCCGCATACTCCGCAACCTTCGACTTTGACCAATATATCATCATCGCCCAGTTCGGGTATTGGATATTCTTTTATATCGTAATGTTCAAGCGATGTAAGCATTGCAACTCTCGAAGTTTTAGGAATACTTACCGATGCTTTAACCGGTGCTGATGATGAATTTGTTGCAGCACCCATTCCCTCGAGAACCTGCTTTACAATTGCTTCAATATCATTAGAGTTAACATTCATTCTTAAAAACTCCTTTCTTTCATAATATTTTCAAACACTTTTTTGCCGTATCCGGCAAGATATGTATCCTGTTCCTCAGTTCCGCCGGAAACTCCTAAACCGCCGATAACTCTATCACCGATTTTAAGCGGTTCTCCGCCGCCAAAGATAACTATTTTTGAATTGTTTGTAAACTGAATTCCGTAAAGACTTTGACCCGGCTGTGCCAAGTTTTTTAATTCACCGGTAGACATTTTAAGCGAAACAACCGTAAATGCCTTATTCAGTGCAATATCATAACTTGCTATGTAAGAATCATCCATACATTCGGTAAGTACAGGCCTTGCTCCGCTGTCAGAAACCGAAACAACAGCATTTACACCTATTTTCTCGGCTTCTTTTCTGACTTCTTCCGAAAGTTTTCTCGCAAGTGAAAGAGTCATCTTATCCCGGCAAACCATATCTTTAACCGTTTCAGATACAATCTTTACGATTTCTGACTCGTTCATAATTATTTACCCAACTGTTCAAGTACTTTTCTGGTTATTTCAGCAACCAAATCTCCTGTGTTTGAGTTTTCATTTTCAACAGTAGTCTGGCATGAACCGCAAGTATGGCAGTTTACTCCGCCTTTATTTACACATATGTCGGCAGGATGTTTACCTTTCATACCGAATTTCTTTCTGATTTCATAGAGTTTCTGAACCTGATCGTGTGAAAGTTCTTTCGGTCCGCCAAGCATTCTTGACTGATAAAGAAGCTGTGCATAAAATTCAACAGATTCCATTTTGTGATATGCAGCAAGAAGTGAATCTGAATATGCAAGTGCACCGTGGTTTTCAAGCAACACTGCATCAAAATGCTGAAGATATTTTGAAACCGCATCCGGAATTTCTTCTGTTGAAGGTGTGCCGTACTCAGCAATCGGAACGCATCCTAAAGCAATAACCGCTTCAGGCATAATTGGCTGTGTAAGCGGGATACCTGCAATAGCAAAACTTGTTGCATAAACAGGATGAGCATGAACTACAGATTTAACATCAGGTCTTTCCTTATATACTCTCATGTGCATCTTAATTTCAGAAGAAGGTTTAAATCCGTCATTAGCCTGAATAACATTTCCTTTAGCGTCAACTTTGCAGATATAATCAGGTGTCATAAATCCTTTACTTACGCCTGTAGGTGTGCAAAGGAATTCATTATCGGAAATTTTAACTGAGATGTTACCGTCGTTTGCAGCAACCATGCCTCTGTTGTAAATTCTTTTACCGATATCACAAATTTGTTTTTTGATTTCATATTCTGATACCATTTTTTAATCTCCTTTTTTATTATAAAATAATTTTATTTTGTACTGCTTAAAAACTACAATTATATAATACTACCAATGCCACAAAAAGTCAATAGTTTTTTGTGGTTTTGTGTTGTTTTTTGTTGTTTTTTATTTGAGGTAGTCAAAAAGTTCTTTTATACCTCTTCCGGTAATGGAAGAAACTTCAAAAATCTTTCTGCATCCCGCTATTTCAAGCCACATTCTTGCAAGATCGACTCTCGCATCTTTTTTGTCCGTCTGTGTAATTATTCCTATAACCTCACGGTTTGCACAAGCCGTAACCATAGGTGGGTAAAGCGAATAAGGTTCTGTTGCACTCAGAAGCAAGCCTATTATATCTGCCTCATAGGAATAAAGAGCAAGTGCTCTTCCCAAAATGTGGTTTTCTGCATATTCACCCGGTGTATCTATAAGAAAATCCTTAAAACTTATGTACTGGGTTTTGTCATATTTGATTTCTTTACCCAAAATCGACTGAGAAAGCGTTGTTTTACCCGCTCCCGACCTTCCTACCAAAAGCATTCTTTTCATTATGTTTTTGTAATATTGCAAACTGTAAATCCCAAAACATCCCTGACATAATCAGTAAGTGCTTTGAGCGACGCTTCGACTTCCGAAACAGTTCCGGTTATTATAAGAGTACCGCTGAAACGGTCTACAAAACCAAGTTCTGCCCCCGATGCCTTTGTTGCAATATCTCCTGCAATTATTGCTGTTTCTGCCGGTGACATTGTTACAATGCCTATTGCAGACTTTGAATAATCAATTTTGGGATCAAGCCCCAGTTTTTTATAAAGGACTTCGTCGGGGTTAGCAATAATATGTGCAAGTGTTACCTGCTTTCCCGGAACTATTTCCTGTATAATTCTCATTTTATCCTGAAGTGACAATTCGTTCATTTTACTAACCCCCTATCTGACATTCGATGCCGTATTTTTCCGTTTCCGCCTTCAAAAGTTCCATAATTGTCTGCGACGGCGGCCTGATATCCATAAGTTCATACATTCTTCCTATTCCCTTGTATTTATCAACTCCAAATTTATGATAAGGAAGAATGTGCATTTTATTAACACCTTCTAACTCAGATGCAAACTTCGCAATGTCGCCTATTTCTTCCTTTGTATCATTAAATCCCGGAATAACAGGAACTCTTATGACCAAGTTGGTTAAACCGCTTTTTGCAATTTTTTTTGCGTTTTCTAGTATAAGTTCATTCGGTCTTCCCGTAAATTTTCTGTGCTTTTCACTGTTTATATGTTTTATATCCATCAGATATGTATCAAGATAAGGAAGAATTTCTTCTATTTTATCATAAGAAGCACAGGCAGTCGATTCAAGAGCCGTATTTATACCGTTTTCTTTGGCACCGCGTAAAATGTCTCTTGTAAATTCAGGCTGACAAAGACTTTCTCCTCCGGAAAGAGTAAGTCCGCCGCCGGAGCGGTAATAATATGCACGGTCTTTTTCAGCCTCTTTTAAGACATCTGACACAGTAACATCTCTGCCGACTGTTTTTGTTTCTCCGTTCAAATTCATCTGCTGTATCTCATAACTTTGTGATTCGGGATTACAACACCACTTACATCTGAGCACACAGCCTTTTAGAAATATAATGGTCCTTATTCCCGGTCCGTCATGAATTGAAAAACGCTGAATATCAAAAATTCTGCCTTTTGTATTCAAATAGTCCTTAATTTTTCTCACCTGCCAAATTAAAATCCACCCTGCTCGGTTCTGTTTATTATATCATCCTGCAACGACCTTGAAAGTGTGGTAAATAATGCACTGTATCCTGCAACTCTTACAACAAGACCTTTGTATTTTTCCGGATGTTTTTGTGCATCTCTCAATGTTTCTCTTGAAACAACATTAAACTGCATATGACTTCCTTTTTGATCGAAATATCCTTTTACAAAGTTACAGAAGTTTTCAAGACCTTCTCTGCCCGAAAGTGCTGTAGGATGAAACTTCATATTATAAAGCGTTCCGTTTGATGCAATATAGTGGTCAAGTTTTGAAACTGAATTTGCTGAAGCAGTGGGTCCCAAAACATCTTTTCCGGCAGACGGTGAAACTCCATCCGCAACAGGAGTATAAGCATATCTGCCATCAGGCGTTGCACCGGTCTGAGCACCCAAAGGAACATTTGCCGATACAGGATAAAGTCCCGCCTGAAACTGTCCGCCTCTCGGATTTCTGTACTTTTCAAGCGGCCTTGTATACGTATAAGCAACATCTCTGGCAAAATAGTCAATATCCTCATTGTCATTTCCGTATTTCGGTGCTTTTTCTATGAGAGAATGAATCTGTTCATATCTCTGTTTCTTATCATCAGACAAATTGCTTTCCGAAGACACTTTTTCATATATTTCCTTTATATCATTATCGGTAACATTCATACCGCTGTCTGAAAGGTTTTGTGCGATTTTTGCAGTAATTTTTGCCTTATCATCGTCAGAAACTGCTGATTTTCCGTAATTATTTAAAAGTGCCTCTTTAAGTTCTGCAATTGTAAACTCTTTTTTATCATAAACGAGGGTTTTTATGGCATAAAGCGAGTCAGCCATATTTGCAATTCCAAATCCCTGAGGTCCTGTAAAGTTGTAAACTGCTCCACCCTCCTGAACACTTTTTCCCCTGTGGATACAATCCTCAACCATAGTCGAAAGAAATGGAAGCGGACAACGCTCAGCGTGGGCTGTATCAATTGAGTTATCTGCATTGACAAGGAGTTCTATAA
>CAKSDT010000066.1 GCA_934446135.1 uncultured Clostridia bacterium | reverse complement strand
TCCGAAAAATCGGAAAGTTTGTTTGTTATCTTCTGAAACTTGGAATGAACAATTTTATCGGCTCGGTTATTTTTTCCGACTCCATTTCGTTCATTTCTTTTATGGCTGACACGGTTGTGTAATATTTTTTTGCTATATCCCAGAGTTTTTCACCCTTTTTGGCAAAATACACAGTAAAAGAAGGAGCCTTTTTATCATCTTCAGGGAAATCGGCAAATTCAATATCGCTTATTATATCTTTATTTTCTTTGCCGGTAATAACCCCTTTAAGTTCAACATTACATCTTACCTCTGCCCTGTCGGGTGCAGAAAACGAATAGGAAGATCCGAGTGTATTTACATTTATGTGTGCCTGATACTCCTCATTTTTTTCTTTATCAAATTCTTCTTCGAAATCGATAGTTTTTTGTGCGGAATAAAGAGGTGCATTTTCATCTTCCGACATATAAAGAAGATAAGTATCGGTGCATCCTTTTATTATTAGTTTATTATCTGAATTTTCTATACTTGTAATATATGATTTTGCGTCAATATCAATGATTTTATTTATAAGCGGTGCATTCTCAGGAATGACTATGCTGTCTTTTACGGCAATCTGCTTGTTAACATCCATAACTGTTTTTGAGTATGCAACGCTTTCAAGACTGGTCTTTATTTTCTTATTTACACAATAACAGTCTTTTATAATGTTAACCGATTTGCTTTCATAATAATTAATACTGCAGGAAAGTCCCATTTCAACATCAGTGCCTCTTATTTCTTCATCGTTGTCATAAGGTGTGAATTTGAGATATGAGGGTTCAAATGAAATATCCGTCAACACATCGTCCTTAATTCCTGAAACATCAAATATTTCAGTAAACCCTACTGTATCGCTGACTGTCTTTATTTCCCCTGACTTTGACTCATAAAGGCATGATAAAACAGTTTCCCCCTTAACGATAACTTTACCGTTTATGATTTTCACATTTTTATCCGAGATATGTCCGTGAACACGGAGTATTTCTTTTGCACCTTCGTCTGCCATCGGAAGCGAAATTCTTTTTTCGACTTTCATTTCCTTTGAAAATGTGGGATTAAAATTCAAAACGCTTACAGTTTCGGTTATGTCTTCAAATCCATCAACATTATCTACTCCAGATGCGGCGATTTTTTCTGTTTTCCCATAAACTGCTGCTTTTGTTTCTACCTGACTTTTCAAATTTAATTTTCTTCCGTTAAGAATTTTATAGTCTGAACTCCTGATTTTTGAATTTAGTGTCAGTACATCGCCGTCTTCTGCACCTCTTATATCAGCAACATCTGAAAACGGCATTGAAGCTGAAATACTTCTCAGACCTGCCTTTTCCTCATCAGTAACATAAAGAATGTTAAAATACACGGTTCCGTATATAACGGCTCTTTCATTTTGAAGTTCTTTGCCGGTTATACTTATGTAAGAGTCAATATTTACCACATCTTTAATGTCTTCTTTCGTGTCAGGAATAATAATATCATTTTCAACGCTTGTATTAATCGTCACCTCGGCTTTTTTACCGCTGATTTCTACAGTCTCTTTTTTTACGCCTATATCCATAGCCATACCTCCGTTATACCTTTTTTATAATTGTATTTTTTTAAAACAATAATTATGAATAAAATTTACAACAATTAAAATAATACATTATATGAATATATTTAATTTTAAACCTTTAATAAACAAAAAATTTGAATTCAACACCGAGGTTTCTCCCGAAAGAATTAAATCCGAAAAGACCCCGTATGTTTCACACTCCTGTGATGAAAATCTTAAAATACTCAAAGAGTATTTTACAACTGAAAAAAACACTGATATCAAAATAAGGGAATTTCATACAGGCGGAGGAAAAGCCTTTATTTTCTTTGTTGAAAATCTCGTTGATTCCAAAATTTTAAATAATGATGTTTTGGCACCTTTGATGCTTTTAAAAAACAACAATCTTACTTTTGACAAAATCTATAACACATTGCTTATTCATAATCAGGTTGATATTTCATCCGATTTTGAAAAGATTCTTGAAAGCATTAATATGGGTGACTGTGCATTATTTATAGACGGGATTGCAAAATGTATTGTAATTGATGTGAAAAGTTGGTCAAGGAGAGGTATAGAACCTCCTGTGTCCGAATCCGTAATTTACGGTCCCCATGAGGGATTTAATGAAAATTACAAAACAAATATTGCTCTTATAAGAAAAAATATCCGAAACGAGAATATGATATGCGAAACAGTCTATGTTGGAAATATCAGCAAAACCCCGCTTTCTATTTTATATATGAAAAATATTTTGAATCCGGATTTGCTAAAAGAACTTCACTACAGGCTTGAAAACCTTGACTGTGATAACATTTACCAGATAGGCGAACTGGAACAATTGATTGAAGATTCAACCTACTCACTGTTTCCTCAAATGCTTACAACAGAGCGGCCTGACAAAGCATCTGATTCAATAATAGAAGGAAAAATTGTTCTTCTTTTACAGGGAAGTCCGTTTGCACTTGTTCTTCCTGTCACCGCAACTGAATTTATGACAACTGTCGAGGATAAATATGTACGGTTCCCGTTTGCAATATTTATGAAAGCAATAAGAATAATAGGAATATTATCTTCTTTCTTGCTTTCGGGACTTTATATTGCAATTGTAAATTTCCATCAGGAGATGATTCCGCCCGGACTTTTACTGTCACTTGAAAGTGCCAGAGAGGCAGTTCCTTTTTCAGCACTTTTTGAATTATTGCTAATGGAAATTTCATTCGATATTATAAGAGAAGCAAGTATAAGAGTACCCTCGCCGATAGGTTCAACGCTTGGTATAATAGGCGGATTGATAGTAGGTCAGGCGGCAGTAAGTGCAAACCTTGTCAGCCCGATAGCGATAATAATCGTTTCACTGACCGGCATAGGTTCATTTGCAACTCCAAATTATGCTTTAAATTTTTCATTCAGGTTTTTGAGATATTTTTATATATTTATGGGAGCACTCGGAGGTTTTTTCGGAATATCAACCCTTATGTTTGTAAACTGTATAATTTTATGCAATATAAAATCATTAGGTGTCCCGCTATTCAGCGGACTTTCTTCCGAAACCGACGACAAAACAGGCGGATTTTTGTTTCCAAAGCCGCTTTACAAAAAGGAAACAAGGCATGGTTACTTAAATACACGCCTTAAGAGAACTCAAGGAAAATACGCAAGGAGATGGGATAAATGAGCAAACTTAATATTTATGAAGGCACTATGCTTATCACAACTCTTTTGTGTGCCAAAATTTTCATTTCTTATCCCCTCCTTGGCGAAAACTTCTCGGGATTTGAAATACTTTTTATAAATATTGCTGCATTCTTAATTGTATATACCATTCTTAACGCTGCATTAAAAGTTTCCTTTGGAAATGAGAAAATCAGAAATGTTCTTTCTGCATTGATTTTTATAACCATCGTTGTTTTTCTTTCATTTTCCTTTTGTGCATATGTAAGAAGTCTTAAATTCTCGCTTTTATACAATTCTCCCGAAGGGTTTATAAGTTTTATTATTGTACCGGCAATAGTAATAGGTGCGTTATCCGGAATAAAATCACTCGGAAAAATGTGTGCCGTCTTCACCCCTGCAATTCTCATTATTACGGCAGTTTTTATGTTATTTTCGTGTCGCTTCCTTGACAGTTCCTCTCTTTTTCCCGTCTTCGGGGAAGGCATTGGAGTATTTCCGAAATATATAATTATACTTCTCTCTTCTTTATGGGAAAGTATATTTGTAATGTTTCTGCCTGAATTTGTAAAAGACGAAAAGAGCATCAAAAAAATTGTGCTGTATTCCCTTTTGATTTCGTTTTTCTTTTTTGCTTTTACAGGGGTTATATTCAATATAAACGGAATTAAAAAAGCAACGGAATACTCCGAAATATTTAAAACTATAAGGCTTATTAAACCCACAAGTTCAATGGAACGTCCTGATTCTGTTTTTTATATTATATATGTTTTTCTTATGCTTTTATATATGTCTATTTCTGTATTTTTTGCAAAACACATCTTTAAAACCGTGTTTAAAATAACATACTCTGAAGTTTTAATCGTCCCTTTATGTTTAATAATTTCACTTTTTGCAGTTACGGGACTTGACAGCGGCTTTTCCCTTCTTGTATATAAAGGTGTTTTTTCGGTTCTCTGGTGTTTTGCATTTTTAAGTCCTTTGTTAAATAGGGGGAATAAAACTTGAAAAAACTAATTTTACCGTTTCTTTTAATAATAATGCTTTGCGGCTGTTACGATTCAAAGGAAACAGACAGCCGTGCTTATGCGGTCTCTATGGGGGCAGACAAAACTGACAGCAGATTATACAGAATCACATTTCAGATAATTGCCCCCTTAAATATAGAAAGCGGAGTTGAAACCGCGTTTGATATAAAAAGTGAAAAATCCCCGCTTCTGAATTATACTGTTGAGGCACAGACTGTTGACTCGGCAATAGAAAAAGCCGATGATTTGATTTCAAAAAAACTTGACTTGTCACAGTTGAAATGTCTTTTTATTAACAAAGATTCTCTGAGCAATGAACTCAAAAACTATCTATCGGACGAAAAAAAATTTCGTGATAACATCTATATCGTATTTACTGAACAAACCGCGGAAGAAACAATGAAATATGCGAAATCACCGCTTGAATTAAATCCGTCAAAATACTATGAAACGCTTTTCTCCGAAAAGTTCAGCCAGTACTCATCGACAACATATCTATGGGAAGTCTTAAACCAAAAAAACTTCACTGTTCCGGCTTTTAAAACCACCTATACAGGCATAAGCCCCGACGGAACATACCTTGTCAAAAACAATGAAGCCGTTCACAAATTTCCCTTAGATGACACACTTTATATAAACATTCTCAAGAGAAGTCTGAAAAGTATAACGCTTAACGGAAAAAAATCGGTAATAGAAAAAAATCCCTGCATTAAAAATAATCTTGATAAGAAAAGTGCAGTAATTTCCATCAAATTAAGCGGTGAAATTGAAGATACAAAAATATTGGAAAACGGAATTAACAAGATCATCAATCTTACGCAAGATAAAAAATGTGATGCTTTCGGATTAAAAAACTCACAGAAAAAACTTTTTCCGGATTTTTCGGATTATAAAAAAAAATCGGTTGATATAGAAGATATGAAATATTTATGCAAAGTATCTTTCAAAAGAACGAAAGGATTTAAAAAATGATTTATACCATTGTTTTCAGTGCGGTTTATTTATTTTTCTCTATGCGGGTTTTCTCCTGCGGTATTTGGGAAAAAAAAGTCAAAAAAAACAGAAAAGGAAGCATATCTCTTTTCTGTTTGTCTTTTTTTATGATTTTACTGCTTATCCTTGGGTTTCTGACGGGACATAAGTAATGAATTTAACTCCTTCATAAATGTATCAATATCTTTAAACTGCCTGTAAACAGAAGCAAATCTGACATAAGCAACCTCATCAAGTTCTCTGAGTGCATTCATAACACTCTCTCCTATTCTTGCAGTTGTTATTTCCTTTTCAAGCCCCGAATACGCTTCTGTTTCAATATCGTCTACAATTTTTTGCAGTTGGTCCAAAGATACGGGTCTTTTTTCGCATGCCCTCAAAAGTCCGTTCAAGAGTTTTTCACGGTCAAACATTTCTCTTGATTTATCTTTCTTAACCACCCTTAGAGGCACCGACTCAATCTTTTCATATGTAGTGAATCTTTTTCCGCACTCCATACACTCACGGCGTCTTCTTATCTGGGTTCCGTCATCGGACGGTCTCGAATCTATTACTTTGCTCTCCAAAAAACTGCAAAAAGGACACTTCATAATACCTCTCCTTTGTGGTTTATACTTATATTTTATCAAATTTTTCGGTTAAAATCAACACTTTTGTAAAAATTTGTATTTACATTTTAGCAAATTTATACTATAATTAATTTATTATGTGGCAGTTTTTTGGAAACAGCCTAAATATTAGGATAGAAAGGCTATGAGAACTTTATGGCAGAGAACAATAACAAGGTTCAGACTGAAAAGGAACTTAATGAAATTTTAAGACTTCGCCGCGAAAAACTTTTTGATATGCAGAAAAACGGCGATGATCCATTTAAAATTACGAAGTACGACCGTGACACTATGTCGGATGAAATTACCGGTAATTTTGACGAATTTAACGGAAAAGATGTATCAATTGCAGGCAGAATTATCACCATGCGTAAAATGGGTAAAGCGTCATTCTGCAACATTCATGACAGAAACGGCAAAATGCAGGTGTTTGTAAGAATTGACGATGTGGGAGAAGAATCTTACAAAAAATTTAAAAAATTCGATATAGGCGATATAATAGGTGTTAAGGGTTTTGTATTTAAAACTCAGATGGGCGAAATTTCTGTTCACGCAAAAGAAATTACACTTCTTTCAAAATCACTTATTCCATTGCCTGAAAAATTCCACGGACTTAAGGACACTGACTTAAGATACCGTCAGAGATATGTTGATTTGATTGTTAACCCTGAAGTAAAAGATACTTTCATAAAAAGAAGCATGATTATCAAGGAAATCAGAGCATTTTTAGACTCTAAAGGATATATTGAAGTTGAAACGCCTGTTCTTAACACAATTTCCGGCGGTGCTACCGCAAGACCGTTTATTACACATCATAATACTTTAGATCTTGATATGTATCTTAGAATTGCAACCGAACTCAACTTGAAGCGTTTGATTGTAGGCGGTTTTGAAAAAGTTTATGAAATCGGCAGACAGTTCAGAAACGAAGGTATGGATATCAAACATAATCCCGAGTTCACATCTATTGAACTTTATGAAGCATACACGGATTATCACGGTATGATGGATATAACAGAGGAAATGATTTCAACTGTTGCAATGAAAGTTCTAGGAACTACAGATGTTTCATATCAGGGCAAAGAAATTCATCTTGCAAAAGGCTGGGAAAAACTTTCAATGATGGATGCAGTAAAAAAATACGCAGGTGTTGACTTCTCAACAGCGAAAACTTCAGAAGATGCGGTTTCACTTGCAAAAACAGTCGGTGTAGAAGTAACCGAAGGCAGTTCTGTAGGTCAGGCTCTTTACGAAGTGTTTGATGAAAAAGTTGAAGAACAACTTATTCAGCCAACCTTTATTATGGACTATCCTATAGAAGTTTCTCCTCTTGCAAAGAAAAAACCGGAAGACCCTGCATACACTGAAAGATTTGAATTTTTCATTAACGGTGCTGAATTCGGAAACGCATTTTCTGAATTGAACGACCCGATTGATCAGAAGGAAAGATTTAAAAAACAGGTTGAGGCAAGAGAAAACGGCGATGAAGAAGCCGGTATGATGGATGACGATTATATCAACGCAATGGAATACGGTATGCCTCCTACAGGCGGACTCGGAATAGGAATTGACCGTCTTGTTATGCTCCTTACCGACTCTCCGTCAATAAGAGATGTTCTCCTTTTCCCGACAATGAAGCCACTTGATAAATAAACACGGCAAAAATCCAGTGTTTATGCGGGTTTACGGGTTTTAAGCGACCAAAACTTAAGCCACACTACGCCAATTTGTGCATTGAAAGGTAACAACGCTTATTTAGAGTTGCAAATGTGATGTTTGCGGCTCTTTTTGTATATATCTATGACTTCGGAACGCTTTATTTCAAAATAATGCGTTCTTTTTATATACTCAAAATCACAGAGAAAGGAGTGCTTAATTATGCCAATACAATTTGAATACTTTTGCGGAAGTCAAGCGGAACAGTTTTCGTTTTACCATATTCCTAAAATCTTATTTACCGATGAAACGCTTTCCGGAATTTCTGTTGAAGCAAAGGTGCTGTATAGTTTTATGCTTGACCGTATGAGCCTGTCGGTAAAGAATTGTTGGTTTGATGAAGAAAATCGAGTATATATCATCTACACTATTGATGATATTTTATGTGATTTCGGTTGGGCAAAGCAAAAGTTATTAAAACTTTTGGACGAGTTTGAAAACGGTATCGGACTTATTGAACGCAAACGACAAGGGCTTGTCAGACCGAACATACGGTTAAAACAAAAGACAGCCTTTTGAAAAGCACAAACAAAGCCGTAAAAACAGGCAATTCTTATGTAGGCAAAGCTGCAAAGAAAAAAACTGTTAAATCAGCAAAACAGGCGGCAAAGACGCATAAGGAAATCACGAAAAAAGCGGTAAAGCAAGCTGCCAAGCAAGCGAAAGAGGTTGCTCAGAAATCTGCACGAGCCACAAAAGCAACTGTTAAAATCACTGTTAAAGTCGCTCAAATGGTAGTGGCGGCAAGCAAAGCCATTGTTTCGGCGCTTGCCGTACTCGGCGGCTGGGCGGTACTGTTAGTCGCTTTAATTGTTGTAATCGTGGTTGCGGCAATAGCCGCAAGGATGAAAATTAATTGTGATGATTATTCTGAAATCATTGCTGAATTAAAATCAAAAATCAGTGAACGCAGGCAGAAACGGGACGAAAAGGCAAAAACTCCTCCGATTAAGATTTTCAAACATAAGGAATTAACGCAAACTATCAATGAACTGTCGGAGCAAATCGAGGAACTGCGCATAGAGAAAAATACAATTTTAGCAAACTTAAATACGAATGACATTCAGACAGTTAAGAATAAAATTGCAGATATTCAAAAAGTTGTTCCTGTTATGGAAAGACAGCCAAATGGAAGCAAAACAAGATTTGATAGTGTTCAAAAAGAATATGCCGAGTTAAAGGAACAGGCACAGAAATTTGATATTGACGAGATTTATGATTTATGCAGAAATATACGACCGCAAGTTGAATATGGCACCGAAGCGGAATTGTATGAGATTTACGGGGTTTCATTTTCAAGAGGTATTTTTAACACTGCAAAATCCGAAACTGACAATTCCATTGACGGATCAGAGATTTACTCAGTTCGCCGACAGTTTGAAAATCACAAGCAACGGCAAAATGAACAAAAACACGAAAATCATCAGTTTTCTCACGATGATGAGGACGAGTTGGAGTTATAGCGTATGAGAACTGTAATTGAGCAAATAGACGGCTGAAAACTCCGTAAATTCAACACTTTTTAAGGGGATTTTGAGCCGAGTAATACCCTAACCCTAAACCTCACCAAAAACAGTTTCTATTTGCTCATTTTTTTCTCTGTCAATAATTTTTCGCAACAATAACCAATTTTATTCTTTAAGCATTTACTATCATCAAAAATATGGTATAATAAAAATATATCATCCTATAGAAAAACCGTTAATATGATAGCATATTTCGAGCGAAAAAAGATAATAACAAATTAAAATACCGATATATACGGAGGACATTTATATATGAAAATAGCAATTTGCGATGATCAACAAATCTTTATTGATAGATTAAAAAAACTGATAACAAGCGAAGAAACAGAAATACATATTTTTTGTTCCGGCGATGAACTTCTAAAGTCAAGCATTGATTTTGATATTGTTTTGCTGGATATAGAAATGCCCGGAACTGATGGCTTGGGTGTTGCCGCAAAAATATATCAGAAAAACAGAAAAACTTTGCTTTTGTTTATAACCTCTCACAGAGAGTATTCAACAAAAGGCTACGAATTTCGGGCATTCAGGTATATCCTCAAATCCGAGCCTGATGATTTTGTAAAAAGAAACATTGATGATGCAATAAACGAATATAAAAACTATGATTTTTATATTACCGTAAATTACAAAGGCGAGTATGCTCGGATTGTATCAAACCGTATTATTTATATAGAGGCTTTTGGGCATACCATAACAGTACACA
>CAKSDT010000065.1 GCA_934446135.1 uncultured Clostridia bacterium | reverse complement strand
CGTCGTTTAAATATTTATGTTATTTTATTGAATTATTAATTTCACTTGAATCCCACTATATTTTCTTATTTTCACCACCTATAGATTTTAATGCCCATGATGTTCTTCCAACATAGAGTTTGTATCCGTCTTCTTTACCCTTGCTTGTCCGTCAGCGTTGATATTGCCTGCCCAAAACAATAATCATTCACACTGAAACATTTCCGAAAATTGCAAATTGATATTATAGAATCGGGTATGTATCGCATTGGCTGTATTGCTCTGAATATTCTGCGTAAATTCATCAAGTTTTGCAATATTACGCTTAATTTGCCTATCCAGTCCACGGTATAAACTTTTTGCACAATGGTTATCCACAATTGTGCAATAACTGTCAAAGCAATGCGTTATATATTCTTTTTGTTCTTCTGTAAAGTTCATTCTATTACCTCCAAAATTAATTATACCGACATTCAATTTTGGGAAAGGCGGAGAACGACAACTGCACAGATGTTAAATTATCCCTGAATAAATTCCGCTTTTATATGGCTGTTTTTATAACCGCCTTTTCACTCCACAATTTTTTGTATTTGACAAAATAATATACACTCATTGCAATACTGAAAAATTTGCCGGCCGTTATGTAAAGCCAAACACCGTCTATTCCCAATATATTCGGCAATATGAGCACTGGTACAACCATAAATACAATGGTGCGGCAAAATGACAGTATTGCCGAGGTCTTTCCGTCATTAAGTGCGGTAAACCACCCGGACGAAAAGACATTGTACGCCATCATAATGAAACTTGTAGCAACGATTCTGAAACCGTGCAGAGCAATATTGGCTACATTGGCATTCCCTTTTGAAAAGATCAAAATAACATTTTTTCCGAGTAAATAACTTATAAGCGTTATGATAGTTGCGGTAATTCCGAGAACCCAAACACTGATACCAAATAACGTTGACAACCGCTGGTTATCATATTTACCAAGTTATAGCTGACAATAGAGGATATTCCGTTGATATAACCTCTGAACAATCCTCCGAACAGTCCCTGTGCATACCAAATAATACTTAATGATGCCACACCGTCCGTGCCTGATATACTCATTAAAATTTGGTTAAACAGTATCGTTATAACCGAAAATGCAAGCACGCTTACCATTTCCGATGAGCCATTGGCGCAGGAATGAAGTATAGTTTTTAATCTCTATTTCGGCTTTACAGTATATAGCACCTGTTTGCGGTTTGCACAAAAGAAACTCAAACTTGCCACAGACGGAAAAGCATAGCCTATACCTGTTGCAACAGCGGTATTGAAAAGCCCCATATCAAAAACCGCAATATATAGTTCGTTTTTGGGACTATTGCTAAGGAAAAATCATCATACTAAAAAATAAAAGGCTTTTACCCTTTTATTTTACAACCTCTTATATAGCGTTTTGTTTCCGAAAGCAAAATTCTGTGTTCTTCATCAGATAATGCTTTCATTGAATTTTCTTCGCTTTCACGGATTTTGCTCAAAATTTTTTCAGTTTCTTTAAGTCCGGCATCTGTAAAGTGAATTGTCTTGTTACGCCTGTCCTCCGGCAGTTCTTCAAGCCTTATCCAGCTACTTTTATAAAACGCTGTAATAGCGGCATTTACGGTTTGTTTTGGCAAAAAGCAACTTTCACACAGTTTTTTTTGCGTACAGTTTTCCATACCGTAAACAGCACTTAAAATAGATAAACTCGTGAATGACAAGCCAACCGATTTTGCATATTCTTCATACGATGCATTCCATTCGTGCAGATATGAGCAATATTCTTTAATCTGTGCTTTAATATTCATAATGTCCTCCTCGGTCTTAAAACTAAGAACAAAAAATAAAGATCATTTTTAATTTTATCGGCGAATTTGCTCCGCCGAAAGAGTTTGTTACCGATAAAAAAATTCCGCAAGACCTTTTCTAAGCCTTACGGAAAATTGCTTCCTTATCATGCCGTACTTTATTATGGATTATATTTGATAAAAGGGTAACGGCATCCGACATATATATTCTGTCATTTATATTGGTGTTGGTTTTTAATATAACCAGAAGTTTTATAATAGGTATATTTAAACTATATTAAGTTATATTTAAGTTATATTTTGAAATTTACTTTCTGCACTCAGGAATTGCATTTACCATAGAAGTAAGCATGTACATTTGTTCTTCAGATATCTTCTTTTTGATTATCTTTCCGTTTTTATTATAAACAATGATATTTTTATCAGCATTAAACACGATATCTTCTGAATTATTATTGCAAGTTAAATAATCCACAGATACATTAAGAAGATTTGAAAGGTTTAATACAATTGTGTATACAGGTATTGCACTTCCACTTTCATATGCACTTAATTCGTTTGCAGTTAAATTTCCACTAAATCTGTTGTTATACAATTCAACCAAATCATTTATGGTATATCTATCTTTCTTTCTTAAATATTTTAGTCTTTCGTTAAACATAATTTGTCACATTCCTCTTGTATTTATTTTTGTATACCCCGTATAGAACTACACTAAATGTTAACACATCGGGAGCAATGTGTCAATATGTTAATCAATATAATTTATAGAAATCAAATATATTTAGTATTGCTATTAACTCATATGCTAAGGAAAAATCATCGTGAGAAAAAAGGGTTGCTTCGTAAAGGCCCTACCAAAAATGCAAGTATTTTTAATAAGTTTAAAATCATTGACATAATTATCTGGAATATGATACAATCTAATTATATCGAATAAAAAGGAAGGTTTTATGCTTAATTTTGAAAAATATTCAGAAGATGCGTTAAAAAAATATTCAAATATTATTTCCGATTGTCCCTACAATGTAAATGATATTTCTATCGGCAGTTTTTATATGTGGAATAAGGGCGTAAATCTTATGTTCTGCGAAGCAGAGGGGAGTTTTATCTCGTCACAGGAAATATTGGGGGAGCCTGCTTTTTCATATCCGTACGGAGGAAATGAAGAAAAAGCCGAAACACAAATTTTAGAATATGTTAATAAAAATAATTTTCCACTTAAATTTTACGGGGTCACGGATGAAATTCTTGAAAAAATTAAGAACAGCAAGAATTTTAGCAATCTTATGTTCAACTATGAGCGTAAGTGGAGCGATTATATATATGATATAGACGAAATCTGTGAATTTAAAGGGAAAAAATTCAGTGGTCAGAGGAATCATATCAATAAATTTAAAAAACTCTACGGAGAGCCTGATTTTAGGACGGTAAATCGGGAAGATATCCCCAAAATAAGAGAAATGCTTATTGGCTATGCAAAGGAGCATCCTGACAAAGGTTATGAAGAAAACGAGGAATACTTGCATACTTTAGAACTTATGAATGAATTTTTGAATTTAGGGCTTATAGGAGGCTCGATTTTCATTGATAATAGACCGGTTTCATTTACGGTTGGGGAGATACAGAATGAAAATTTTATAATTCATATCGAAAAGGCACTTACGAAGTATGAAGGAGTGTATCCTGTTACATTTAACAGTTTTATGAAATATGTTAAGGAAAAATATCCGCAGATTAAGTTCGTTAATCGGGAGGATGATTCGGGTGACGAAGGACTAAGAGTGTCTAAGACTCGGTATCATCCGATAAAAATGGTCAATAAGTATCTTGTTAAAATTAATTCGCCTCTTTACGGATTAGAAGAAATACCGACTATAATTTCTGACGGACTTGTATTAAGTAAAATAACTGAAAATGATAAAAAAGATTACAGGGAGTTATGCACAGATATAGATAATAACAGACTTTGGGGATACGATTACAGAGAAGATCCTGAAATAACCGGAAATATTACAGATGATACTTTCTATGATATTCTCGAGTTTGATTTTTCTATAGGTGAAGGAATGAGCCTTGCTGTCCGTGAAAAGAATGTTTCTTCCGTTCTTTTGGGTGAAGTTATAGTTTATAATTTCACTTATAACGGATTTGCAGAAGTCGGAATAAGACTGAAAAAAGAAAACCAGGGAAAAGGCATCGGAAAAAAAGCATATAAATTGATTTGCAATTGGGCAGAGAAAAACCTGAATGTCAAACTTAGAGCAAAATGTTTTAAGGAAAATAAGGCATCAGAAATGATGATTATATCTGCCGGATTTACAAAAACCTCGGAAGACGCTGAATTTTATTATTTTTTAAGAGTATGACAAGTTATAAGTCATACTCTTTTCAATTGAAACTTTTATTAAATATGTCGGCTAAAATTTCAGCCGAATAAACGGCTTCATCAAGTGAATTTCCGTTTGAGCCAAACTCAACTATAAGACTTCCGTTTGTTATATGTTGGTTAAAACGCTCACTTCTTAAGTCAATTGGTCTGAAAAATCCCGGATATGAACTGTTCCCGTTGGCATACAAGTATGCAGCAAGTTTCAAGTTTTCTTGCCAGTTAGGGTGAGATAAACCGCAGTCATCTGTTCCGGCAACAAACATAACCTGTGCCGCTTTTTTGCCGTTTTGTTCTGAAATTACTTTGACCTTGCTTCCGTCACTTCTTTCAAAAGCGTCACGGTGGACATCAAGAACAATATTAATTCCGCTATAGTGTTCTTTATACCAATTAAGTGTTTTGAGGGCATTTTTGTAAGAACCGTTGTAAGAAGGCAAATCGTGCATCTTAGGATCATGAAGAACATTAAATCCATATTCTTTAAGTTTGTCGGTAAGAACGGTTCCGACTTTAACAACATTTTTTTCTGTGTCTTCGGTTCTGCTTGAAGGACATTCTATATACCCTTCAGTTCCATGGGTATGAATTATTAGAATCTTAATATCATTTTTCGAAATAGGAGAGTAGTCTTTCATCATATTTACAAGGTCAACCTGTTTTGAAGAATGGTTATTAATAAGCACATTATTCCAGGATATATTTGTGCCTGAGTTTTGATAATTTATTGTAGTTTCTTCAACTTTCGGAGTTTCATTAACAGGCTCATCGGGATTGTCCTTTTTTATAACTTCTTTAGCAGTTTCAGTCTTTACCCCGGCAAGGTAAATCATATCCTTTAAAATGTTTGACGCATCATTTGATCCTTTAGATGAAAAAAGAACAAAATTGTCGTTTATGATATTGTCAACACTTTTATGAGGTATAAAGAGAATATTTTTTATATCGCCTATTACTATTATATATGTAACTATTATCAAAAATGAAACTATTTCGGTTATTGTGTTTTTATAGTTTTTCAAAAGTAATCACCTAATTAATATATATGCCTTTTATATCTAAAATATTATTGACAAGCATTTTATTATGAGTTAAAATTACAATGAGGTGTGGAATGTATATTTATTTGAATGACATAGACTATTTTGCTGTAACAATGGCAGGCAATTTCAGACAGTATCTGTATATGTTAATAAAATTAAATTGGAACATTCTCTGGAACTATTAAAATATTCCGATTTAAATGTTTCTGAAATATCAGAACATCTTGGCTTTTCATCACCGTATTATTTTTGCAGGGTGTTTAAAAAGTATTACTGTGTTTCGCCGAAAAACTTTAATTATAAGGAGGAGTAAAAGTGAAAAAACTTATATTATTAATTATGCTAAGTATGGTTTTACTGTGTTCTTCAGTTTCTGCCGAAATTGTTTATGATGATACCAAAATTTATGAAACAAACTATGCCGGAGAGTACGCAAAAGCAATAAAGTCGATTGCAGATTCTTACGGGGTGTCACAAAAGAGCCAGTATAATGATAAAAACACAAAGGGATTCACATACGGAAAATTAATGGATTTAAACGGTGACGGAACTCCTGAACTTTATTTTGTTTATAAAACAGATGATGATAAAGATAATTATGTAGAGTCAATGTGGTGTTATGAGAATGGGAAAGCAAGAGAATTTTATAAAGATTCAAATGTTTTGTCATCAGGTTACAAAGGACTTGTCTTTTACACAAACGGAAATAATATTTATGCACTTCGCGAAGTATCGCGCATATTTGAAAAATATACTTTTTACAACGGACTTGAAACATATTTCCGCGATTTTCAACTTATGAAATATTCTGACGGTGAATTTAGAAGCCTGGTTGACACTTATTCTAAAGAACTTTATTGCCAGAACAATGAACTTCTTGATCTCAGAGGATTTACTGAGGATAAAGGTTATGAGAGAAGTTCGTATGAAACTGCTGAAGGAAAGGTATACACTGCCTCAAAATATTCTGTTTCAGAAAACGGTAAACTTACAAAACTTACAAAAACAGAAATTGCAAACAATGATTATTTTGAAAAATATGTGGGGCAGAAAGTTGTTTCAAATGGAACATATCTAACGGATAACGGTCAAAGTTTTGTTCACTATACTCAGTATGGAAATTACCCGGATAAAAGCATAGAATATAACTATGAAACGTTTTTTAAAAGTCTTTCGGAAACATCAAAGAGAATTTCACCCGATGTAACTGTTACATTTGACGGCGAAAAACTTGAGTTTGATACAAATCCCGTTATTTACAAATCAAGAGTTTTAGTTCCTTTAAGGGTGATATTTGAAAAAATGGGTGCAGATGTAAAGTGGGATGACAGTCAGAAAACTGCAACCGCAACAAGTGGTACGCTTGATATAAAAGTTCCTGTAAACAAAAACGCAATTTATATAAACGGACAGGAAAAAGAACTTGATGTTTCGGCGAAAATTGTAAACAGCAGAACATTGGTTCCTGTAAGAGCCGTAACCGAATCATTCGACTGTAATGTTTCGTGGGATGATACAACTAAAACAGTTATAATTACAAGCAAGAAGGAAAACTGATGATAAACGCAAATTTAATTTCACTTATTCACACTGCCTGTGTTATAGGCAGATGGAACGATCACATAAGGCCGTCAACAGGTTTTACAGAGATGGACAAACAGGCTCATAAGACATTTTATGCCTATACGCTTGCAAAATGCTGTGAAAAAGCAGGCGGTGAAGTAGATAGCATAAAACTTATAGAAGGCATTATATTTGAGTTTCTTCACCGTGTTATAACGACAGACATAAAACCTCCGGTTTACCACAAAATGATGAAGAGAATGGGACCTGAAATAAACAGATGGGTACTTTCAAGACTTAAAGATGATGTTTACTATATAAAGGGAAACTTTTATGAAAAAATGGAAGAGTATTTTCTTGATTCCGAATATAGCACCAAAGAAAAGAAAATTATTAAATGTGCCCATTATCTTGCTACAAAATGGGAGTTTGATGTAATATATGAGATGAATCGTTCAATGTATAACATTGAAAAAACAAGAGCGGAGGTAAACAGAAGTCTGCTTGAACTTGAATGGTTTGAGGGCAAAATTGAATTTTATCAGGATTCCGGACTCATAGACTTTTTAAATTTAATAGGACAGTTGAGGTTTCAGCAAAGATGGACTGCAACGGCAAGAATGCCTGAAACATCTGTTATGGGACATACATTGGTTGTGGCACTTCTATCATATTTTTTTGCTTCAGAGATTGATGTGTGTCCATCAAGATTAAAAAATGCTTTCTTCGGCGGACTTTTTCATGATTTGCCGGAAGTTTTAACAAGAGATATAATTTCTCCCGTTAAGCGTGGGATTGACGGTCTTGATGAAATGATAAAAAGTATTGAGGACAGTCAGATGCACGATGTTGTTTATCCGCTTATTTCAGAAGATATGCAGAAGGAAATAAATTATTATACAAACGATGAATTTGTTTCGAGAATAACAGATAACGGTGTTATAAAAAATGTTTCAAGTGAGGAAATATCCGGAAATTATAATTTTGACAAATATAATCCTATAGACGGACGGTTGATAAGAATATGCGATCATTTGTCGGCATACCTTGAGGCATATCTTTCAATTAAAAACGGTGTTGAGGCTCAACCGCTTAAAAATGCGATAAACACGCTTTATGAAACTTACAAGGATACAAACTTATGCGGAATTGATGTTTCGTATTATTTTAAATACTTTAAGGATGATATTAAAAAAACTACTGATTAAACAGTAGTTTTTTCTTCATCCGGAGAACCATATACCGTGTTGTAATTATCATAAATTACCATACCGGGTTTTGCTCCTGAGGGCTTTTTTACATTTTTAACAATAGTGTAATCAACCGGAATTTTTGCTGCTCCTTTTGCTTTTGAATTAATTGCGGCAAGTTTTGCTGCTTTGAGGATTATTTCGTCGGGAATTTCTTTTTCTGCAGGTTTTGAAATAATCACATGCGAACCCGGAATATTTTTTGTGTGAAGCCATATATCGTTGTTCTTTGAAAGTTTTAATGTAAGATAGTCAGTTTGTCTGTTGTTTTTTCCGACCATAATAGTAAATCCGTCAAATTCATATTTTTTTGGAGAAGATACAGTTTCTTTTTTCTTTTTGTTATTGCCTTCCGAGTGTATATATCCTTCTGATATAAGTTCTTCCTTAATCTCTTTTATATCCTGATTATCAGATACCCTTTGTATTGAGTCAAGAACGGTTTCGAGATATGAAAGTTCTTTTTCGGTTTTTTTGATTTGAATGTTTGCCTGACTCTCGGCTGTTTTTGCTTTATTATACTTAGAAAAATATTTTTCTGCATTTTTGGCAGGGGAAATCTTTTTGTCGAGAGGTACTGTGATTTTTGGCATACTTTCATCAAAGTAGTTTATAACCTCCATACTTTCAGAGTTTTCTTTTGCAAGATATAGATTTGCGGTTATAAGTTCTCCATATTCTTTGTATTTGTCTCTTTTTGAAGCATCAATAAGTTGTTTTCTGAATATGCCAAGTTTTTTTTCGCATCTTTCTATATTGTTTGTAACTAATTTTAACAGATGCGAGCAATTTTGCGAAAGTCTTAAATGATTTGCCTTTTCTTTATAAAATTTTTCGATGATATATGAAATTGAATTGTTGTATTCAACCTTGAATCCGTCATTGTACTGCGAAATTTTTATTGCACTGAAGTCTACGGGAGTATTATCATTTTTGTAAATAATACATGGTGAAAAGTCACAGTTTTCAAGTTTTGAAAAAACGGAATGGACAGCATTTTTCGTTCCGCCGAACGATGATAGATATTCTATTTCGCGGGCAGTAAGTTTGCTTATTCCGGAGAATTTTGTCATAATTTGCTTTTCGATATTTTCGTCAGAATTTACGAGGGTTTCATTTTCAGTAAAAGGCTTTACTCTTTCCTCTTGAATAGGCGGATAATGATATGTCAGAGATGGGAGTATTTGTCGTACTGAACTAGTGGAAATATCTATTCTTTTTATTGAATCTATTATTTTGTTTTCAGAGTCGGTTAAAATAATGTTTGAATGTTTACCCATTATTTCAACAATCAGTTTCCTTTTGGTAAGTTCTCTGAGTTCATCGTAACCTTCTATTTCAATAACTATAATTCTTTCATACTCAACCTGATATATGTCAGTAATTTTCGCAGATATTAAAAGTTTTCTTAAAAGCATACAAAACATATACGGTGCAGGCGGGTTATCATATTTTGAATCAGTTAGATAAATTCTCGGATAACTTGCATTAGCACTTATGTAAAGTTTTGTATTTATGTCTTTTGAACGCAATTGAAAATATAATTCATCTTTTTGCGGCTGATATATTTTTTCTATTTTTGTGTTTATAATTTTATCTTTGGATTCGCTGATGAAACAAGATATTACTGCAGCATCAAATGCCATTAATTTCAACTCCTATCGTAAACAAATAGTATTTTACCATAAAAAAAATTAAATTACAAATTTTTTTTAAAAAAGTATTGACAAAAACTCAACTTTTTGTTATACTCTTATCTGTTGCCGGTGGTAACTTATGGGAGCATAGCTCAGCTGGGAGAGCATCTGCCTTACAAGCAGAGGGTCATAGGTTCGAGCCCTATTGTTCCCACCATACGGCTCGGTAGTTCAGTTGGTTAGAACGCCTGCCTGTCACGCAGGAGGTCGAGAGTTCGAGTCTCTTCCGAGTCGCCA
>CAKSDT010000064.1 GCA_934446135.1 uncultured Clostridia bacterium | reverse complement strand
AGACTATACCGGGCAAAATAGATTCAAGGATATTTGCAAGATGTTGACAGAACACGGATTTATTCAATGTCATAAAAGTTACATTGTTAATATGCGTTATATCAAAACGATTGAAAAAAATTCTTGTGTAAATATGATTGACGGAACAAAGCTGCCGATAGGACGAAAGTACAGTACAGATACCATAGAGGCATATCTCGAATTTATGGATAGGAGAATTTGAAATGACAAATATTATTGAGTTTATTTCCTGCTTTTTAGAGATAGTAATAGCATTCATATACTTTAACGGTGTACTTGAACGCAAGAAAATTATAGGAAAAATGTTTTGGGGATATTTTTGCATAGCAGTATCAATAAATTTTGTAAGAACAAATTTATACTTAACATTTGCTCCTAACATTTTTATAACCATCATATTATGGTCTTTGATTGCTATGTTGTGTTTTGAAGGCTCATATTCGCAAAAATCCTTTTTTGTAACAGTAAACGCCATAACGATTGTGATTTCCGAAATATTGACAGCATTATTTATCTCTACATTCCTTAAAGTAGAATATGATGATGGATTTACTTTGAGATATTTGGGATTAGCTGTATCTACAACGCTTTTGTTTGTATTTAATCTTTTTACAATTTATATTGCAAAGAAAAAATACAGAAATTTGCCGATAAAATATAATATGCTTATGATACTATGTCCTATCTTCAGTCTGTATCTTTTAATGCTTTTAGATTCATATATTGCACAATCGCCAAATCATAATTATTTTATGTCATTTTTGGCGGTATTGGGGCTTGGATATATAAATATAATGGTTTTTGATTTCTTTGATTATTATGAAAAGGGTTTACAGGCACAAACTCTTGATGTTATATTGAAAGCAAACGAGGAAAATTATAAAATACTTGAGCAAAACGAAAAAGAATTGCATATATTGCGGCACGATATTTTGAAACATATGGCAGAAATAAAAGAGATGCTTAATGCTGGAGATAAAGAGGCTGCAAGTCGGTATGTAGATGACATAAATAATATGGTTCTCAAAAACACATCAATTTCACGAACGGGAAATATCGTGCTTGATTCAATTCTGAACACAGAAAACAAAAAGGCTGCTGCATTAGGTATAAAATATGATGTCAAATTAAATGTTTCGGAGGATATAAACATATCGTCGATTGATTTAAGTAGAATATTATATAACGCAATAGATAATGCTATTGAAGCCTGTGAGAAAATAAATGATAAATATATTTTGGTTTCTATAACATCAGACGAAAAAATTGTAAAGATAATTATAGAAAACACATCACCTTATGTGGACATAAATGACAATAAAATCAAGACAACAAAATCGGATCATATAAGGCACGGATATGGGATTAGAAGTATTAAGGACGCTTTGAGAAACAACGACGGACTTCTTTCGTTAAGTTATAAAGACGGAATATTTGTATGCAGAATAATAATGAAAAACACTGTCAAACTGGAAAATGATGTCGTTTGTGCGAAATAACTGTCGTTCGTGCAAAAATATAGAATTTTGATATAAAATATGTTACACTATCATCGAGAGGAGGACACTTGATGATAGCGGCAATCTCAATGAAAATATCAAAGTCTTTATTGAAAAGTAATGCTATCAATCAAAATGAATTAAATGTATATGCCTATGGCATACAACTTTTAATTTTAGGTATCGTTGATTGGTGCATTACTTTTTTGTTTATGCTTTTGATAGGCGAGATATATCTATCCATTGCATATCTCTCTGTATTTTTCACATTACGCAAGCATTGCGGAGGGTATCACGCAGAAACACATATTCGATGTATCGTAATTTCTAATACTGTTTATGTTTTATCTGTGTTAGTATCCGCAAATATGCAATATGAGAATTTTACAACGCTTCTGCTTGTTGGAGAAATTATTAATTTTATCATAATTTATAAATTCTCGCCGGTAGAGCATCCCAATAAGCATATAGAGCCGATTGAAATGGCACGCCACAGAAAAATAGGAAGAATTTATAATTTAGTGTTTGGACTTGTTGCCATCGGTCTTGTTTTAGGGAGTATCAATCAGTATGCTTGTGCTGTTTTTATGGCACAGTTAAGCGTAAGTATTGCGGTTGTTCTGCAAAGAATAAAAAACCGCACAAGAAAGGAGGGCAGCGAAAATGGGTAAATGGAAATTTGTGGCACAATCTATTTTGTGCGCAGTTGCAATGTTTGTTGCAACAAATTCAATAGGCACTATGTGTCTTGGCAGATATTATCAGCCGGAAGAGCCAAAAGAAATGTCGAAATTTAAGAAGATGTAATAGCGTTAAGCAAAATAGTGATAAGTATGCTGAAAATTTTATCAAGGGATATGTCCCTTGATGATATGTATACATATCATCAAGCAAACACTAACTGCCATAAAAAGTGTTGCACTTTAATATGGTAAAATGTGGTTGACGATATGCAGATAAAATTATAAATTCGCATAGAGTAATAATACGGAATACAGCTTGGCGAGGTTATCGCAAAATACAATAAATATAGGTATATCGGGTTATTAAATATCGTGAATGTAGCGGTGCTGTTTTGACAGGCTCTTACACAACTTCTTGGTAATTCGGATAGTTTTGTGATTATTGTGATTGCCAGAAAAAATTCTGGCACAATCCAATCCTATTTTATGGAACGAGGTGTCTTTATGAAAAAGTTATTTGTTATATCTTTGGCTATTATGATGTTAGTTTTAAATAGTATGGTGTATGCAGAACAGAATATTGAATGGAATTTAACTCCGTCAGATTGGGCTACCGAAGATGTTCGTAGAGCCGATGAATTAGGTATACTCCCTGATAAAATAAGTGGATATGTAAATGCGATGCCAAGGGAAAATTTTTGTGATATTCTTTACGGATTACTGTGCAAAATCACCACTGGTGAAATTGAAAAAATTGATGCTCCTAATGTGTTTATGGATATTGATAAAATTAGTGTTAATTACTTGGCAGCTATTGATGTTGTTAATGGTGTTGAAAAAAATGTATTTGCTCCTGATAAATTATTGACAAGGGAACAAGCAGCTACGATTTTGGATAGAACAATTAAGCATTTGAATATTGAAAAAGATTTTAATGAAAAATCAAAATTTATAGATGATGACAACATTTCTGAATGGGCAAAGGAAAGTGTATATCGTATGTTGAATATGAATATTATGATTGGTGATGATAAGGGTTGCTTTAATCCACAGAAATATTGTACCACAGAGGAAATGATAGTTGCAATTATGCGGGTTTATGAAATGTTATAAAGGATATATATTGTGAAAAAGAAATTGAGTTTAATTTTAGCAATATGTACTATGTTTAGTATGTCAACAGTTGCATTGGCTGCCGAGCCTGAATATAAAAGTATGATGGACGATGCAGAAACAAGACAGAAAATTCTTGCTTCTGCGTATGCGGATAATGTTGCACCAAATAACTACTCTATAGACTACATATTTGCATCTGTTATGGCAGCAAAGCCTTTGATGTGGACGGAACTTTCATCATTATCCGAAGAAGACGCCCACCATTTAAAAAGCATAATTAGTGTTTATAAAAAGTACAGAGATGATTTTGTAAGTGTGTCCCCTATTTTTGATGAACCAAATGGGTTTTCTCTTACAGGATTTTATATTGCGGGACAAAAAAACAACTATGTTATTCTTATCCGCGAATTCTGTGAAAACGATACATTTGAAAATGTAACTGTAAAAGAGGTTCTTTATACTAACGATTGCGATGCAGAACTTGCCCCTGCCCGATTAACAAAAAAGGCATCCTATTTGTTTGGTATAGTGTAGGAATGTTTTTTGTCCCACATACAGGCTTAAGTAAAAAATTACATTGACAAAGATATAAAAATAGTATAAAATTAAACATAGTATTGGTTTTAGAACTTGATTGTCTGTAAAGGAGCGTTAAAAATGGGATTGACAGGGGATACAAAAAACACTTATAATTCAAAGGACGTTATACTTCCGTTTGAAAAGCCTGATGTTGAGTACAATGTCGAAACAATATCACAACTTAAATCAAAACCTGTATACAGTTTCTTTAAACGCCTGTTTGATATTGCGGTTTCACTTATAGGCATAATTGTTCTTTTAATCCCTATGATTATGGTCTATGTTTTGATTGCAGCAACATCGGAAGGAAATCCTATTTATAAACAAGAAAGACTTGGGCTTAACGGCAAAAAGTTTAACATTTACAAGTTCCGCACAATGTATATTAATGCAGAATCAAAGGGTGCACAATGGTCAAATGGTGATGATGATGATAGAATAACACCTATAGGAAAGTTTTTTCGTAAAACAAGAATTGATGAACTCCCGCAGTTTTTAAACTGCCTAAAGGGTGATTTGTCTATAGTAGGCCCAAGACCTGAAAGAGAAGTTTTTTACAATCAGTTTGAAACATATATTCACGGTTTTTCACAAAGAATGCTTGTGAAACCCGGAATTACAGGTCTTGCACAAGTTAAAGGCGGTTATGAATTAAGACCTGAAGAAAAGATTATTTATGATATTGAATACATAAAAAATCGTTCTCTGTTGTTGGATTTAAAAATACTTTTCTCGACTGTTTATGTAGTTATAAGCGGAGACGGAGCAAAGTAAAATTACCATTATAAGTTATAAACTATGCAGATTTGCATAGTTTTTTCTTTAAAACAAAACCCGGCAAAATGCCGGGACTTTGTTTTAAGGGAAATTATTTATATAAGTCTGCTTTACCAATGTCATTAAAGAGGTTCATTTTAAATTCAACAACTTCACGCATTGCCTTTATGCAAGGCGGATAAATTGCATTCGGCTCAATAAATCCGGGATTTTCGGCCAAAACTTCACGGCATTTTTTATAAAACGCAAACTTTATATCACTTGAAATGTTGATTTTAGAAATACCGATTTTAACTGACTCGGCAATTTCTTTATCAGGGTTGCTTGAACCGCCGTGTAAAACAAGCGGAATATCTACTGTATCACGAATTGTTTTTAATAGGTCAAGTTTAAGTTCCGGCTTTTTGTCTTTAGGATAAATACCGTGTGCAGTCCCTATTGCAACTGCCAAAGTGTCAACACCGGTTTTTTCAACAAAATCCTTAGCCTGTTCGGGATTGGTGTAAATGATATCATCTGAGCCTCCCTCATAAGACTCGCCTGTTGTACCGATTGTTCCAAGTTCCGCCTCAACTGATACATTTAATGGATGTGCAACCTCCACTACCTTCTTTGTAATTGCAACATTATCCTCATATGAAAGGTGTGATGCGTCAATCATTACAGAGGTAAATCCGCAGCGAATTGCACGAAGAATTTCTTCAAATTTTCCGCCATGGTCAAGATGAATAACCATAGGAACTTTTGATTTATTTGCTTCTTCAATACAGGTCTTAATAAAACTATCACCTAAAAATTCCAGTTCTGTAGGATGAATCGCAAGGATTACAGGTGCATTTTTTTCGTTGGCACTTTCAACAACCCCTTTTAAAATCGATTCACTTCCAATGTTAAAAGCCGGTACCGCAAAGCCGTTTTTATCGGCAACTTTAAGCATTTCTTTCATATTAATAAGCATAATTACAATCTCCTTTTCTCATTATTTGCATTTGCCTTTTGAACCCGAAAGTTCAATATAATATTTTACAAGTTTGATACTCTCTTTTTCAGTATTATGCACAAGATCAAAGAAATTTATTTCAGGATTATCAGTTAAAAGTTTTAATGCCGCATCGCGATTCGCATTCATAAAATCACAACCTACATTGATTTTGTTAATTCCGTTTTTAACCGCGTTTAAAATATTCTTTTCTCCCGAACCCGAACCGCCGTGTAAAACAAGCGGTGCATTTGTAAGGTCCTTTATCTTCTTTAACCTTTCTATATCAAAATCAGGGATTTTTCCGTCCGGGTAATTTCCGTGCGAAGTTCCTATAGAAACTGCCAAAGCGTCTATATCTGTTTTTTCATAAAACATTTTTGCTTCCGAAGGGTCTGTATACATTTTGTCATTCGTAAAATGTCCCCCTTCGGTTGCACCCAATGAACCGATTTCGCCTTCTATGCTCGCTCCTTTTGAATGAGCATAATCAGCGATTTCTCTCGTTCTTCTGATGTTCTCTTCCAAAGGAAATCTTGACATATCCGCCATAACCGATGAAAACCCGTCATCAACGGCCTTACTAAGTTTATCCTTTTCAGTTCCGTGATCGTAGTTTAATGCCACCGGAATTTCAACTCTCCCTGCAAGAATTTTCACAACAGGTGCTATAAGTTCACTATCGCAGTGAGTGAGAAGGTGATCCTGAAAAATATTTATTATAACAGGAGCCTTCTCTTGCTCTGCTGCTGTGATTACCGCTCTTGCAGTTTCAATGTTAAAACAGTTTATTGCCATTACAGCATATCCGCCTGAATTTGCTTCAGAAAGCATTTTTTTCATTGAAACATACATATAGCAATATCTCCTTAATTGAATTTAACCGCTGAAAGGTCTGCTTCTTCCTCTTCTTCGTCTAAAACTACACTGTCAGTCTCTTTTGCGTCTTTTTTAAGAGCAACAAGCAAAACTGCTGTAATAACAGTACCTGTTATAAGCGAAAGCATAAAGCCCCAAGGATTAATCATTGCCGGTACTATAAACATACCGCCCGACGGAACCATTGATCCGACATTAAGCATCATAATCATTGCTCCGCCCACCGCAGAACCTATTGAACAAGACGCAATAACACGAACCGGGTCAACTGCTGCAATCGGAATAACACCTTCAGTTATCATACAAATACCCATAGGAAATGCAATTTTAATATTATCTGTTTCACTCTTTGTATATCTTTTTCTTCTGATAAGCCACGAAAGTGCAACACCGAAAGGCGGTATCATTGAGGCACAAATTTTAACAGCCTCAGGTCCGTATACACCGTCCATCAAAAGTCCGTCGGCAAAAAGCGATGCAACTTTGTTTACCGGTCCGCCGAAGTCGAATGCTGCCATCGCACCTAAGATTGCACCAAACACGCCTTTTGAACCTGTTTGCATATTTACAAGGAAATTCTCAAGTGATTCTGAAGCAAGTGCTATTGGTTTTCCTACCACAAAGAACATTATAAGTCCGATAACAACTGATGAAATAAGCGGAATAATCATCATAGGCATAAGTCCCTGTGCCCACTTAGGAACTTTAAGATTTTTCTTCAGAAATTCTACAAAGTAACCAGCAAGATAGCCTCCGAGCATTCCGCCTAAAAAGCCCGCTCCCATATTCTGAGCAATCATACCCATCAAAAGACCGGGAGCAATACCGGGCCTGTCAGCGATTGAGTACGCTATTGCCGCACCCATAACGCCGGGTAAAAGACCCATACCGTAAACACCCAATGTAACTGCTGCCTGCCATATATTATAGCCTGCCTTGTAATCGGTAATACTAGCCGGATTACCGCCAAAAATATTTCCTATTGCAATTAGTAAACCTGACGCAACAACTAACGGCAGCATAAATGAAATGCCTGTCAGTGCGTGCTTCTTTAACTGTAGTTTTTTAAGCATTTTTGTTTCCTCCATGTTAATTTATTTTTCTAACTCTTCTTTGATTTTGTTTATAAGTGCCTTTGGTGATTTAATTGCAATGTTTGTCGGCACTTCAACTATTTTTTTACCCTTAAATCTGTCTTTCCCTCCAACCTTTATATCGGCGGCAATAATTACGACATCGGCTTCATTAATCTCTTTTTGAGTAAGTTCATCTTCCGTGCCGATTGTCCCCTGTGTTTCAATATGAACCTCATGTCCCAATTCTTTTGCGGCTGTCACAAGTTTTTCTTTCGCAATATAAGTGTGGGCAATACCTGAAGTACAAGCCGCAATTCCTACGATTTTCATAATTTTACCTCCTTATTCTGAAAAGATTTTTAATATTTCTTCAGAGGTCTTTGCCTCTGTAAGTTTTTTGCAGGTTTCTTCTGATGCAAGTTTTCTTGCAATCATAGAAAGAAGTTTTATATGAGTGCTTCCCCTGTCTTCCTCATTAACTGCGAGAAGTATTATGAATTTTACAGGCTGTGACTCACTTTCATCCCACTTAATAGAACTTTCAAGTCTTGCCGCTGCAACTGATGTTTCTTTAACAAATGCCGATTTTCCGTGCGGAATTGCAATTTCGTTTCCTATTCCGGTAGGTGCGGCAATTTCTCTCTCCATAACATCTTTCACAAATGATTCTTTGTCTGTAAGATATCCGCTTTTTAAAAGACATTCAGTAAGTTTATCAATAACTTCCGATTTGTTTTTTGCCTTTAAATCAAGAACTATATTTTCAGGCTTTAACACTTCAATAATATCCATTACGAATTCTCCTTTTCAAGTATATTCTTTACTTCCATCTCGTTTTCGGCTTTCAAAACTCTATCTGCAATTTTTTGTGCATCTGATAAATTTAAAGTGCTTATTTTATGTTTAATTCTCCCTGCCGAAGGTATAGGAACGCTGAATTTCTTTAGTCCCATTCCGAGTAAGATCTCTGTAAAGTTAGTATTTGCTGCCAAATCCCCGCAAATACTGACCTCCATTTTGTTCCTTACACCTTCTTTTATGACATTATTTATAAGTCTTAAAACTGCCGGATTATACGGCGAATATATTTCTTTAACATCGGAATTTCCTCTGTCCGATGCTGTTACATACTGAACCAAATCATTTGTGCCTATGCTGAAAAAATCACAGTATTTTGAAAATACATCTGCCATTACTGCACAGGCAGGTGTTTCAACCATTATGCCAAGTGACACATCAGTACAGTATTTAATGCCTCTGTCTTCAAGGTTTTTCCTTACAGAAGATAAAATTGCTTTCGCTTTGACTATTTCATCAACTACTGTAACCATAGGAAGCATTATTTTAATTTTCTTTCCCTCCCCGGCAATTAAAAGTGCTTCCAACTGTTCAGAAAATACTTCGGGATTTTTAAGACTGAGCCTTATACCCCTGTTTCCCAAAAACGGATTCTCTTCAAATTTCATATTAAGATATGAGATCTGTTTGTCGCCGCCGACATCAATTGTTCTCACTGTAACAGGTTCGGGATAAACTGCGTCGATCACCTTTTTGTAAGCATTTATCTGCTCTTGAACCGTTGGTCTTTCAGAAAGTGACGAATACAGAAACTCAGTTCTGAACAGTCCCACTCCATTAATTTTTTCACCGTCCAACTGTTGTATATCGCTCGGATTTCCTATGTTTACAGCAACTAAAATTTTCTCCCTGTCTTTTGTTTCTGCCTGAGATTGTTTTAAAGTTAAAATTTGTTCTTTAAATTTTATTTCTTCCTGAAGTTTCTTCTCATAAACTTTCACTTCCGCAGAGTCCGGATTGATTACAAAAACCCCTTTATATCCATCGAGATAAGCCAATCCGCTTTCTTTGTCACTCATAATATTTTCTGCACCGACAACCGCAGGAATTCCCATCGATTTTGCTAATATTACAGTATGGGAAGTTGCTCCTCCCAACTCTGTTACAATACCTGCCAATCTGCTTTTGTCAAACATCACCGTATCTACCGGTGTGAGCTCGTGAGCGGCAAGTATGTATTTGTCATCGCCTTCAGGAAATGAAAACACATCGTCTGTACTGCACATTGCATCTTTTAAGATATTTCCTACATATCTGATGTCATCAGCGCGCTGCCTCATATATTCGTTATCTTTTAATGCTAAAACACTTGCCATAGACTCTGTAACATCAGTTATCGCTTCAATCTCATCGTAGCCCTCATCTATTTTTTTTCTTATAGGGTCTGTTAAGAACTTGTCCTCTAAAAGCATTTCATACGCCGTAAAAATTTTTGCCTTATCTTCTCCGAATTCATCAAGTGCTTTTCTCTCGAGTTCTCTCACTTTTTCAAGTGCTTTGTTGATTGCAGTATCTATATCCGTTCTTTCTTTTGTATTCAATTTTTTTTCATAATACAAGGTC
>CAKSDT010000063.1 GCA_934446135.1 uncultured Clostridia bacterium | reverse complement strand
CGGGCATCGGACCCGTGACCTCCTCCTTACCCAGGATGCACTCTACCGACTGAGCTACAGCAGCAGTTCAACTGCTTCAGTATACAATATTTTAGATTGTTTGTCAATATAAAACTAAATATTTTTACAAAATCTTACCCATAACATTTCCGAGTGAATCATATATAACAAGGTTTGCATTTTTATCATACGGAGTAGAAGTCTTATTGATGAGAATCAGTTTGTTTCCCTTATAGTATTTAATAAGGCCTGCCGCAGGATAGACAGAAAGTGAAGTTCCGCCGACTATAAGCACATCTGCTTCTGAAATTGCTTTTATTGCATTTAAAAGTATATTCTCATTAAGGACTTCTTCATACAGAACAACATCCGGTTTCACAGTTCCGCCGCAATCGCAGATTGGAATTTTGGATGAATTTTTAATAAAATCAAGCCCGTAAAATTTATGGCATTTTGTGCAGTGATTCCGGTGAATACTTCCGTGGAGTTCATATACAGTTTTACTGCCTGCCATTTGATGGAGTCCGTCTATATTTTGAGTTACTATTCCTTTAAGTTTCCCGCTTTTTTCAAGTTCTGCCAACACTTTATGCGTAATGTTTGGCTTTGCATCATCATAAATCATTTTATCACGGTAGAATTTATAAAATTCTTCAGTGTGATTAACGAAAAATGTATGTGATAAAATAACTTCGGGCGGATAGTCATATTTTTGATTATACAGTCCGTCCGTGCTCCTGAAATCGGGAATACCGCTTTCCGTTGAAACTCCGGCACCGCCGAAAAACACTATGTTGTTACTGCTTGTTACATATTCTTTAAATTCCATTTTGACACTTTCTTTCTTATAGAGTAGGGAAGCGTAAATTCAGTGATAAATAAACCTAAAAGAATTATTAACATACCTATTACAGAAGCAATTCCTACCATACTTCTGTCGTAAACAGATTGTGCTGCCAAAGTTATGACGGGCATAACAAACAAATATTTGCTGGTTGTGGTTGCACCCAGCGAATTAACCGACATATTCCATGTCCAAAAACAAATGGCTGATGCAAATATGCCGAGAAAGGCTATGTTTAATATTATGTCCGGTTTTAGCAGAAGGGAATAGTTAAGCGGTTTGCTTTCTGTAAGAATAAAAGGTATCATCGCAATTACTGAATACATAAAAATCCTTCTTGTAACCAAAAGTCCGTCAAAATCGAATTTGTAAATAACTTTGACAATGACTGAATAAACAGCCCACAGCCATATGCTGCAAAGTATTATAATATCGCCCAAAAGTCCGGTTTCAATTGTTTTGGAATCACCGAAACAAATAAGAAAGACGCCGATAAGCGAAATTATCATACCTGTAAAAATTTTAGGATTAAGTTCTTCTTTTAAAAATTTATGTGCAAGTATCGCTGTGAAAATCGGGGCGATGGCGGTTATAAAAGACACGCTTGCAGGGCTCGTGTAAACCACAGAGAGATTTTCAAGGTACTGATAAAGGCTTGCACCAGAAACAGATGCTGCTAAAAGATAAAGTTCCTTTTTTATACCCTGAAAACTGAAAACTTTAGGTCTTACAATCAAAAGCACAGTATAGGCAAGCACATATCTTAAAAACAATATCTGAAGTGCAGAAAAACTGTTTTCAAGATGTTTTGTGCATATAAAAGTTATTCCCCATATAAAGATTGTAAAAAATGCAATTGAGTGATTTTTTAAGTTGAACTTTTTCATATGTATATCCTTTTAAAATATTTTCTTGAGATATATAATACCATTTTAAATTTTTTTGTCAATATGAAGAATGTTAAAAAATCCATTTACAAACCGGTTTATATGTGGTATTATTAAATGGTTGGTTATATGTATATCGGAGGATATGATATGAAGAAACTTTACAAATCGAGAAATGACAGAAAAATTTGCGGGGTTTGCGGCGGTCTTGCCGAATACTTTAATGTTGATTCTACTGTTGTAAGACTTTTGTGGGTAATACTTATTTTCTGTTTTGGAACAGGATTTTTGGCATATTTTATTGCTGCTTTGGTTCTTCCTGACCCACCGTCAGATTTTTAATTGAACTTATTGACAATTTGCAACATAGGTGGTACTATGTAAGCATAAAATAATAATTGTATCTTCAGGGTGGGGTGAGATTCCCGACCGGCGGTAAAGTCCGCGAACATTTTTATGTATGATTCGGTGAAATTCCGAAACCGACGGTAAAGTCCGGATGAAAGAAGATGCGGTAAGTTTAGAATTACTGCACCCGGAAGATTTTGGGTGCTTTTTTGTTTCCAAAATCTTAAACCCTGATTTATACGAAAGGGGAATTGGTATGGAAAGTAAAATAAAAAAAATAACGGTTATAGGTATGATGTGTGCTTTGGCATATTTGGCGGTACTTTTGTGCAGAATTCCGATTACTTCGACAGAGTTTTTAAAATATGAACCTAAAGACATAATAATTGCAATGGGCGGCATAATATTCGGTCCTTTAACAAGTGTTTTTATATCTGTAATCGTATCTGTTATAGAGATGTTTTCAATAAGCCAAAACGGTTTTTGGGGACTTTTTATGAACATATTGGCAAGTCTTGGATTTTGCTGCACAATTGCTGTTGTATACAAGAAAAATCAGAATTTTAAGGGTATAGTATTCGGAGCGATACTGGGTGTTTTGGTTATGACCGGTCTGATGGTGTTTTGGAACTATCTTGTAACACCTATTTATATGGGAATGGACAGAAAACAAATTGTTCCGCTTTTAATTCCTGTATTTATGGTTTTTAATCTTATAAAAGGAACAATAAACGCGATTATAACTATTATTCTTTACAAACCTGTGACTGAGAGAGTTAAAAGGATAATTTTTTATTAATTAAGGAGGAAATATGAAAAAAATATTTGGATTCGCACTGATTTTATGCCTTTTGTTTTCAATGCCGGCGGCGGCTGAAAAACTGAATGAAGAAAAAATCAACTCTGTTTTCGGAATCGGCGGACTTAAATGTATTGCGGTTTCTGAAAGTGATGAATATATATCACTGAAGTATTACATAGTGGATTCCGAAATGAATGTGATTGCAGGTCCGTTTGACAAAATAGCAGACAACGGCGGATTTGCATACTGTACAAAAGAAGACGGAACAGAGGTTATGTATGATAAAGACGGAACTGTGCTGAAGGAGATAAGCGGAAACGGTACAATACTTCCGCCGTATAACGGAATTTTCGGCGTTATGAACGACACATCGGATTTTGAACTGTGTTCTGATTTTGATATTTATGACTACAATACAAAACAAAAAATTTCACATTTTGACCGCGGTATAATGTACTATCTTGAAACTCAAACTGAAAAGATGTTTATTGAAAAAGACGGCAAATACGCTTTGGTGGATAAAAACGGAAACTTTATCACAGACTATATTTATGACGGCGTAGAAAAAAGATTTAATGTCTACGGCTATCAGACTTATGCCGTAGTAATTCAAGACGGAAAGGAAAAATACATAGATTGGGAACTCAACGAAATTAATTTGGATCCCGGAATTGAAAAACCTTTTATTACATACAGAAATCATATAACAGGCGTCGGTGGAGATTATTATAAAAAGTTTTATTATGTTGAATGCGGAGATAAAACTTCAATTTACGATGAAGATTCAAATACATATCTTTTCCCGTTTGAAAACAGCCGAAAATACATATTTATGACTGACAAATATATAATCGCCTCAGATGGCAATACACCGGCAAAATACGGAATTGTTGATTATGACGGAAACACGGCAGTTCCGTTTGATTATCAATATATGTCACTTGATGAACAGGGAAATGTTGAGTTTTTCATTAATGACAACGGTGTTAACAGAGAGGGTGTAATGAACCTCAGCGATTTAAGTATATCATATCCTGTGAATGAAAAAATGGGGTATTTTTATCAGTATCTCGGAATACAAAAGCCGGATGAGATACTGTCTGCTGTTGTAGTTTATAGCAACGGTACATATTCTGAAATAACATCGGAAGACCTTAAAAGATTTAATGAAGTTTATTTTAACGCACTCTACGAAAGGGTGATTTCGCCGAAAGAGTCGGCGGTTTCTGAAGAATATATAAAACTTTACGGTGAGGACGGGAAAAGTTGGGATGTCTATGCTGACGGTTCTGTTATAGTGGGATTTTACGGCGGCGAAGACGAAGTTTTGTGCTATATGCCGTGCATCGGCAACTCAAGAAATGCTCTTTATACTATGATGACAGAACTTAAAAGAAAATATGAGGAAAATGCAAAAACAGTTACGGATTATCAAAAACCAACTATTCCTCAAAACGATTTGCTTAACACAGACGGTGCAAGTTTATGGGCTGTACCTGAAATAAAGGGAGCAGCAAACAAAAATCTTCTCAGTGTAAACAATGTTTCTTTTTATTATGACAACCCGATAACAAGAGAGGACTTTTGTAATCTTGCCGCAAGTCTGACAGGGACATACTATTATCCGTTAAGAAATTCCAGGGGCTGTTATTTGGGTGTTAAAGAGATAATACAAAGCAGCGAAGAATTGGCTGAAAAGTATAAAAATACAAAATTTACAGATGTTACCGAAGAATACAACGAACATATTATTTCGCTTTCCGCACTTGGTTTTGTTAAAGGATATGAAAACGGTTCGTTTTTGCCCGATGCAAAAATAACACGCGAAGAAGCAGCGGTTATTCTTACACGAATGGCGGATTACTTTGGGGTAAAATACGAAAAAAACGAATATAAATTTAATGATTTAAAAGATGTAGCGGATTGGTCAAAAGAATCTGTTTGGGCGGTTAAAAATATGGGTATAATGAATGGGGATGACAAGGAAAAATTTAATCCCAAAGACCCTTATACCGTTGAGGAAACAATTGCTACAATGTATAGACTGTTTAAACTTATAAAGGACTGAAATAAAACTGTATATTGATTTGCCGATTTTTTATGTAATAACAAATCGGTTATGACTTGGAGGTGTCCTTGTGAAATACAATTATCATACTCACACATATCACTGCAATCACGCATACGGTAAAATGGAAAATTATGTGAAAAATGCTATAAAGCAAGGAATAAAGGAACTTGGTTTTTCGGACCATTCACCATATTTTTTTGACGGCAGTTATTATTCTAATTTCAGAATGAAACCCGATGAGGCAGAAAAATATGTAAATGAAGTTACTGAGTTGAGGGAAAAATATAAAGATAAGATTAAAATTTATATTGGTTATGAAATGGAATGGTATCCGAAACATTTTGATGATGCCCTTGAATTTATTAAAAGGGATACTTGTGATTATTTAATTCTTGCCGTGCATCATACAAACGGAGAAATATACGATGGAATTTGGTCAACAACCCCGACTTGTGAGGAAAAACACATTTACGATTATACAAATTGTATTTTGAACGGAATAGAAACTGGCAAATTTACTTACATTGCACATCCGGATATTATTAATTTCCGAGGTGAACGAAAAATATATGACAAGTATATGACAGAAATTTGCAAAATGGCAAAAGAAAAGGATATCCCGCTTGAAATTAACGCTTTGGGACTTAGGGAAAATAGAAACTACCCCGGTAAAAGATTTTTTGAACTTGCAAAAGAAATAGGAAATAAATTTGTTATAGGAATTGATGCACACGAGGAAAACGCATTTACCAATTATCATTTTGCAAAAGAATTTGCTGACTCTTTAGGCCTTAAGATTGAGGAAAATGTTAAACTTGTAAGACCATAATAAAAATGACTTGATTTTTGCTGCAAATAAGTTTAAAATATAGTAAGAATATGTTTACGGGGAAGAACTTTATGAATATAATAAAACATTTCATTACTATAACCAACCACAGACACAAAGTGATTGTTCACAGTTATAAGTCCGGAATATTGTTTCAGGGGCTTTTTCCTGATTTGTCAAAATATACACCTGCGGAATTTATTCCGGGTGCTAAATATTTCAGAGGCACGAGGAGTCCGAACGAGGTTGAAAGAGAAAAATTCGGATATTCTTCAGCATGGCTTCATCATAAGGGAAGAAATAAGCACCATTATGAGTACTGGACTGATTATAATCCCAAAGAGCGTGTTGTTATGCCTGTAAAGATGCCGATCAGATATGTAAAAGAAATGTTTTGCGACAGAGTTGCAGCAAGTAAGATTTACCAGAAAGATAATTACACTGATTCTCATCCGCTTGATTACTTTTTGAATGGGAAACCTAAACGGGCAATTCATCCTGAAACTTCGGAACTGATTGAAAAGTGGCTTACATTATTAAAAGAAAACGGAGAAGAGTACACTTTTAGGATAATAAGAGGAACTAAAGATTACTAAAAACTACCTGCCCGATTTTTTTCGGACAGGTAATTTTGTTTTTACAGATTCTGATAACAACTGTTATTATTGCATCCGCATCCTGAATTATTATTTCCGTTGAAGAAAATCAATATAACAGCCGCTATTATTATAATCCATATCCATATGTTATTGTCGTAGCTATTGTTATTGCAGCCACAACCGTTGTTGCAACAAGATAATTCGTTCATTTACAAACCTCCGGATCTAATTAGCAGCAGGTGTTGTTACATCCACCCATATAGTGTCTGTTACATCCGTTTGTCGGCAATTCATTACAGCCGCATTCATCTTCGCAACCGCATTTGTTGCAAGGGTCTTTATAGCAACAACCGTCGTCTTTGCAGCCTTTACCGCACCAGAATAATAACAAGAATAAAATGATGAACCATAAAATTGAATCTTCATCAAAACGATTTAAGAATGACATTTTTTGTTTCCTCCTTTACAATAGCATATTATGAAAAATTGATGATTAGTGTTACAAAATAAATTGACTTTTTTTTAACAAAGTTGTATTATAATAATTGATAATTAAACTTTGGAGGAAATCTATGAGAGCATTGATTTTATCGTTATCTACGGGAGGCGGTCACAATTCTGTGTGTAAGGCTCTGGCAAAGTACATCAATGAAAAAGGCGAAGGATATGATGCTTTGGTAGTTGATGCTTATGAATATATAGAACCTGCATTGAGCAAGGTTGTTTCAAAGGGGTATTTAATGTCTACCAAGTATGTGCCCAATACATATTCAAAATTTTACAGGTATTTTGAAACCCACGATGCCTCAGGTAAAAAGTTTACTTTAAGACACGGTGTAAACAAAATTATGAGTATTCCGTTTTCGAATTGCGTTAAGGAGTACAAACCTGATGTAATAATCTGTTCGCATGTTCTTACAGTTGAATTACTTGAAAATATGAACCAGGAAATTTTAGAAGGAGTAAAAATAGTAGGAATTGTAACTGATTTCACTGTTCATCCATTGTGGGAGGATAGTTATATTGATTATTATGTTACAGCGTCAGAACTTTTAAATCTTCAGATGGCAAAAAAAAGACTTCCCTTAGACAGAATACTGCCTTTTGGAATACCGATAGATGAAAAGTTTTCAGTTAAAATACCTGAATCAGAAGCAAAAAAACAACTCGGAATACCGGACAAGCCTACAATTCTTATAATGAGCGGTTCTATGGGGTTCGGAAATGTCGTAGAACACATTGCAGCACTTGATACACTTAATATGGATTTTCAGATGCTTATTGTCTGCGGAAATAACAAAAGAATGAAAAAGCGTGTAGAAAACCTTTTTACCGAAAAGAAAAAGTTTGTATATGGTTTTGTAGATAATGTTGATGTTTTAATGGATGCGTCAGAGTGCATTATAACCAAACCGGGAGGACTTACGGTTTCCGAAGCACTTGCAAAAAAAATGCCGCTTATTCTTATTAATCCTATTCCGGGACAGGAGGACAGAAATCTTGAGTTTTTAATGAATAACGGTTTGGCACAGTATGTAACGGAGACATATCCTATAGATGAGGCAGTGTACCAACTTCTTACGAACAGTTGGCGTAAGTCACATATAAGAGAGGATATAGAAAAAATGTCCAAGCCAAACGCAACAAGAGATTTATGTGAATTTTTATTTTCACTTCAATAATTAAAAAACAGGTGACTTTTCAGTCAACCTGTTTTTTTAATATTCTGGCCGCATTTTTATACAGTATATTTGAAATTGCATCGGAATCAATATTAAGAGAAGTGATAAACTTCGCCGTATCTTTCGGATTTTCCCACGGAGAATCACTCCCGAAAACAATTTTTTCGCTTCCGTGGGAATTGATAATTCTCGTTATACGGTCCTCAGAAACATAATCTTTGATAAATGCTGTGTCAAACATTATATTCGTTCCTACAAGGCATTTTTCAACTCTGTCGGGCATAGACCAACCGCCTAAATGTGCCGCAATTATATATTTTCCCGAAACATAGTTTAAAACATCTTTAAGCATTTCGGGGGTGCAGTGAACAGGGGGAGGCATACCTATATCGGCACCTGAATGTATAACAGTATAGAGTCCCTGTTTTTCCGCTTCTTCAAGAATTTTAATTCCTTCCGGTGAGTTTATATAAAAATTCTGAAATTCGGGGTGTAACTTAATACCAAAAAATCCGGCATTTTTAATTTCTTCCATTGTCTTTGAAATATTCTCCGAAAGCGGATGTATTCCTGCAAAAGAAATTATATTCCTGTTTTCACGGTTGATTTTTAAAGCAAATTCGTTAATATGAACCGTGCTTTTCGGATTTGTGACAATAGGAAGTATAACAGACATAAAAATGCCGTTTTCTTCCATTGATTTTTTTAGTCCCGAAAGGGTTGCATCGGTATAATTGTTTACAGATTTGCCCCGTTCTCTTTTTATATTGCTTTTTAACACTTTAATGGTTTTTTCCGCAATTGAGTCCGGAAAAATATGTGTATGAAAGTCAATGATTTCATTACAGTCTGTATACATCTTTTGCCGACAGCATTTCTATATTTGAGTTTTTAAGAATCTCAATTGCTTCTTCAGGGTCGCTTACTTTTAAAACCATTATTGCCTTTCCGGATATCTTTCCGACAAACGCATACATATAGTTAATTTCTATTCCGCGGTCTGTTATATTGTGAAGTGATTTTGCAAGTCCTCCGGGCGTATCTTCAATAGTTACTGCAATAACATTTGTAATTTTTACAAACACACCGATCTTTTTAAGTGAATCCACCGCAAGTTCGGGATTATTCACTATCATTCTTACAATTCCGTAATCCGTAGTGTCCGCAATGGAGAGGGCACTAATATCAATATTATTTTCTGCAAGAGCATCAATAATAGCAACAAGCCTGCCGGGTTTGTTTTCTGCAAATATGGATAACTGTTTTATAAACATAATATATTTACCTCGCTTTTAAAGTTTCCTTTTGTCAATAACTCTTTTTGCCTTGCCCTTGCTTCTTTCGATTGATTTGGGATTGACAAGGTGTACTTTTGCACCGATTCCGAGAACACTTCTCAAGTCATCGGTAATTTTTCTTTCAATACGCTCAATGGTCTTTACATCATCGCCGAATAATGTTTCGCTCATTTCTACATTGATATCAAATGTATCATTATTATTTACTCTGTCGACAATTATTTGGTAATTTGGAGTAACATTGGCATTAACCTTAAGGAGAACCTCTTCAATTTGAGATGGGAACACATTTACACCCCTTATGATAAGCATATCGTCGCTTCTGCCCTGCGGCTTTTTCATTCTTATATGAGTTCTTCCGCATTTGCAAGGTTCATATATAAGAGTGCAAATATCTCTTGTTCTATACCTTATAAGAGGGAAACCTTCCTTTGTAAGTGTCGTAAATACAAGTTCGCCTGTTTCGCCTTCAGGAAGAACTTCTCCGGTATCGGGGTCAATTATTTCGGCAATAAACATATCTTCGCAAATGTGCATGCCCGTTTGTTCACTGCACTCATATGCAACACCTGGTCCCATTATTTCAGAAAGTCCGTAAATGTCGTATGCCTTAATTCCCAAAGCGTTTTCTATTGCTTTTCTCATATCTTCAGACCAAGGTTCTGCACCGAAGACACCGACTTTTAATTTAAGTTTGTCTGTTAATCCTTCCTCATTTACCGCCTCGCCCAAATACATTGCATATGACGGTGTGCAGCAAAGACAGGTTGAACCGAAATCAACCATAGTCTGAAGTTGATTATGAGTATTTCCGGCCGATATAGGAATTACTGTAGCACCGATTCTTTGTGCACCTTCATGTGCACCGAGTCCGCCGGTAAACAGTCCATAACCGTATGCAACATGTATAAAATCTTTATTGTCAAGACCTATTGCGGTAAACATTCTTGCAACAC
>CAKSDT010000062.1 GCA_934446135.1 uncultured Clostridia bacterium | reverse complement strand
ATAACGCAGTCAAAAAAGTCAACCCCTCTATAAACCGCTTCCAAAATGTCAACAGGTGTTCCAACCCCCATCAAATATCTCGGTCTGTCTTTCGGCATAAACGGTTCAACTGTTTCTATCATATCATACATAACCTCATTCGGTTCGCCGACTGCAAGTCCGCCTATTGCATATCCCGGCAAATTGAATTCAGAAATTCTTTTCATATGTTCAATTCTGATGTCTTTAAAAGTACATCCCTGATTAATTCCCCATAACATTTGGTGTCTGTTTATGGTATTTTCCATAGAATTAAGCCTTGCCATTTCATTTATACATCTTTCAAGCCATCGCGTTGTCCTTTTTACGGATTCTTTTGCATAAGAGTATTCAGCAGGATTTTCCACACATTCGTCAAAAGCCATAGCAATGGTTGACGCAAGGTTTGACTGTATCCTCATACTTATTTCGGGACTCATAAAAATTTTTCTGCCGTCAATATGAGAATTAAAGGAAACGCCTTCTTCTTTTATATTTCTTATCTTCGCCAACGAAAACACCTGAAAGCCGCCGCTGTCTGTTAAAATAGGTTTGTCCCAATTCATAAATTTATGAAGTCCGCCCATTTTATAAACCGTTTCATCCCCCGGTCTTAAATGAAGATGATATGTGTTTGACAGTTCCACTTGCGTTCCGATATTTTTAAGGTCCTTTGTTGAAACGCCGCCTTTTATTGCCGCAGCCGTTCCTACATTCATAAACACAGGAGTCTGAACCGTTCCGTGAACCGTTACAAACTCGCCGCGTCTTGCCGCTCCCTCTTGTTTCAAAAGTTTAAACATTATTTCACCGTTTTCTATTTATTGTATAAACATAGCATCGCCGAAAGAAAAAAATCTATAATCATTTTTCACAGCTTCGTTATATACCATTAACATTTTTTCCCTGTTATAAAAAGCACTTACAAGCATTAAAAGTGTTGATTCGGGAAGATGAAAGTTTGTAATAAGTGCATCTACAATCTTAAATTTATATCCCGGATAAATAAATATATCCGTCCATCCGCTTGACGGTTCCATAACCCCGTTTTGGTCCGCAACCGTTTCAAGAGTTCTTGTTGATGTTGTTCCGACAGCAATAATTCTTTTGCCTGCTTTTTTAGTTTGATTTATTATATCTGCTGTTTCTTCATCCACCACATAAAACTCAGAGTGCATTTTGTGAGTAGTAACATCTTCAACCTTTACGGGCCTGAATGTACCTATTCCCACATGAAGTGTAACATAAGCAATCCTCACACCCTTTTTTCTGATTTTTTCAAGAAGTTCTTTGGTAAAATGGAGTCCCGCGGTGGGTGCTGCAGCAGAACCTTCATGCTTTGAATACACTGTCTGATATCTTTCTTTATCCGCAAGTTTTTCCGTGATATACGGAGGAAGAGGCATTTGACCAAGTTTGTCCAGCACTTCTTCGAAAATGCCTTCAAATTCAAATTTCACAATCCTTAGTCCGTCGTCCGATATTTTTTCAACTTCCGCTGTAAGTTCTCCGTTTCCGAAAACAACCCTTACCCCCACTCCTGCCCTTTTGCCGGGTTTAACCATAACTTCCCAGCGGCAATCGTCAATCCTTCTTAAAAGAAGAAACTCTATATGAGCACCGGTATGTTCTTTTTCACCTAAAAGTCTTGCGGGTATCACCCTTGTATCGTTAAGGACAAGGCAATCTCCCTTGTCTAAATAATTGATAATATCAGAAAAATGCTTATGCTCCAAACTGTCAGATTTTCTGTCTAAAACCATAAGTTTAGACGAACTTCTGTCCTTAAGCGGAGTTTGTGCAATTTTTTCTTTGGGTAAATCATAATAAAAATCAGATAATTTTAAATCAGACAATTTTTTCTCTCCTACTCAATTGTTGTTCCCTGAAAATAATATGTAAGTATATCGGTTGAACTGAATCCCTTATACGCCATACCTACTGCTCCGTACTGACTCATTCCGACACCATGACCCCATCCGTACCCTGAAAGAGTGAATGTAAGTCCTTCGGAAGATGTATCTGGAACTGTTTCTGTTTTAGCCGTTATTGTTTCGGTAGCATCCGAGGTTTTTGCAGCATATGTATAACCGTTATTATAACTGTCATTTCCCCTTACTATAAAATCATTCGTAATTTTTTCTATACCGTTTGCCGTGAGTGCATAAATACTGTTTGTTACTTCCTCGCCTTTCGGTCTGTTTGCAGTTACAGTGTAAACCTGACTTTTAAGTCCCAATACATTTCTTGTCATTTCTTTTTCATATGTTTTTGTGCCGTTCGTACCTACAAATGTAAGTTTTGTAACTGCTCCCTGCGGATTAATCTCAGTCTGAAGGTCTGTAATATCACCTATATCAACGCCTTTATTTGCCAAGATTTCTTTAAAGCGTTCAGCGGTAACTGTTAAGTTCCACGCACCCTTATCGGGTTTTACACTTTCCTGATATTTGTCTTCCACACTTCTTAAATACGGAAGATCAGTGAGCCAGACATCTTTACTGTTTAATGTGTATCCTCCGCTTGTTGAAAAATAAAATACCTGTGCAGGCTTTCCGCCGTAAGTTACAATACTGCCTTTAGTTTCATTTACTGCCCTTGTGGTATTTGCGGTTTCAACCGCAACTCCCCCGTAAGCCTGCGAATTCTGATCGCCCGTCATATCAAACCCTTGTTTGTTGTAATTGCCTATACTGTTAGCCGCATAAGTTCTTGCACAAATTGCCTGGGCTTTCAGTGCCTCTATAGGGTAAGACGCAGAAAGTTCTTTCGGCACGACGCCGTAAAGATATTCTTCGAAATTAACCTGATTTACAACTGTATATTTCCCATCATCAAGTCTTATTGTGAATAAAAAACCCCTGTATTCTCTGCCCTCTGACCTTATGTATCCTTTTTCTGTCGGATAATACTCGATATTTTCATTTCCCGCAAGGGTGTAAATAAGTCCATCATCATTATAAATGTTTGTTACTCCGTCCTCAGTTTTTATAACTAAATTCTTGCCCCATGCAACCTCTTCTCCATTAACCTTTACAGTTACATAACCGTCGCACGAAATTTTGGGTTCTGAAAGTGCAGTCCCTGAATAATAAAGACCTATCTTAACCTGATCGGGAAGATTTGAGTAAGCAAACACACTTCCGCCTGTTAAACACATCATAAAGATTATTATAACTCCCAATATTATTTTTTTCAAGTCATCACATCCTTTTCATCTATTTTAAAGGAACATTCTCGTTATATCAATGAATAATTCTTCAATATCAGTCAAAATCTTCTTCGGTAAGAATTTTTATTCCATTTTCGGAAAGAATTTCAGCAGTAACCCCCATACCTTTAATTTTAGTGTCTGAGAAAGTACCGTCATATATTTTTCCGTAACCGCAGCTTGGACTTGATTGTTTTAGTATAGCGATATCCGCACCGCACTCTTTTGCAATCAAGAGAACTTTTTCCGCACCCTTTAAAAAGTAATCTGTCACATCTTCCCCGTCTTTTTTATAAACTCTGCCGCCTTTTCTTTCTGCAGGAAGTCTGGGGCTTTTAAGTCCGCCCATTGTTTCGGGGCAGATCACCTTATATTCTTTATCTTTAAGATAATCGATTATTTTTTGATTTTTATTGTTTTTGCCGTTATACTTAACATTAAATCCAAGCAAACATCCGCTTACAAGTATCATCTTAAAATTTCCTCACTGTCTAACACAAGCGTAAAAGGTCCGTCATTCAAAAGAGAAACTTTCATATCTGCTCCGAATTTTCCGCACTCAACTCTTCCGAAAATTTCATTACCTTTTGAAATAATGTGATTATATATTTCTTCAGCTTTATCAGGTTTTGCCGCGTTAACAAAACTGGGTCTGTTTCCTTTTTTTGCATCTGCATAAAGTGTAAACTGCGAAACAATCAGAACTTCCCCCGCTACATCCGAAAGAGAAAGATTTGTTTTTCCGTTTTCGTCTTCAAATATTCTGAGTTTTGATATTTTCTCAAGCATTTTATCTGCTGTTGTGAAATCATCGCCTTGTGCAATTCCTGCAAGAAGCAAATATCCTTTACCGATTTTTCCGACGGTCACTCCGCCAATATCAACCCTGGCGTTTAAAACTCTCTGCAAAACAAATTTCAATTTCAATTCTCCTGACAATAATAAATATACATTTTCTATATTAACACAAAGCATGATTTTTTTCAACTTTTTTCGCTCCGAAAAAAATATAATTCCGCCCTTCCTTACAAAGAGCGGCCGTTAATTTGCATTTCTTCAACACAATTTACAATTTCGAGAGGGTTTTCGGCAATATACTCAGCATCTTTAAATTCCTCAACACTGCCAAATCCAAAAGTTACACCTATTGATTTTATTCCAAGACTTTTTGCTCCCTCAACATCATAAATTCTATCCCCCACCATTACAGTTTCTGCCGGATTTAAGTCATAATTGTTTAAAAGATATTCAATAACTTCCTTTTTTGAATCTCTCGTCCCGTCAAGTTCGCATCCCGACACACAGACAAAATACTTCAACAAATCGTGTTTTTCAAGTATCTTAACTGAAAAAACTGTAGGCTTTGATGTTGCTACAAAAAGGCTATAGCCTTTTTCATTTAAGATTTTTAAAGTTTCAGGCATTTTATCATAAACAGTGTTTTCGTAAATTCCTTTGTCCTTATAATATTCACGGTATATTTCAACCATTTTCTGCCCCTCGGCAAGGTCTTTAAGCCCCATATAAGAAACAAACATTTTAGCAAGGGGCGGACCTATGAAACTTTTAAGTTCATCCGCATCAATATTCTTATAACCTTTTTTCTCAAGTGCATATCTGACCGATTTTGTAATGCCCTGACTTGAATCTGTCAAAGTTCCGTCAAGATCAAACAAAATATTTTTAATCATAGTGAAAATCCTCCGTCTGCTGTTATTATCTGCCCCGTTATAAAAGAAGCCGTACTTAAAAAATAAGCAAGTTTTGCAATGTCTTCGGGAGTTCCCAATCTCAAAACAGGAGTATTTTGCCTTAAGTCCTCCAAATCTTCTTTGGTGTATGCATTCAGCATATCTGTTTTAATTGCCCCGGGACAAATGGAATTTACCGTTATCCCCGAGGGCCCGAGTTCTTTTGCGAGTGATTTGGTATAAGAAATAACGGCACCCTTTGACGCTGAATACAAAGACTCGTTTGCAGCACCGTTTACACCCCACATTGATGATATATTAATAATTCTCCCAAACTTCCGGCTGATCATTGACGGAATGAATGCCTTTGAAAATAAAAAAACCGATTTCATATTGACATCAAACAAACTGTCAAAATCGTCTTCGGAATTGTCCTGGACAAGCCCGGATATACTTATTCCGGCATTATTAACTAAAACATCAACTTTACCATAATTTGATATTGTATATTTCGAAAAGTTTAAAATATCCTCACTTCTTGAAACATTGCATTTAACATAGTCAATGCCCTGCTCAAACGGAAGCGTATTATTATAGGTTGAAACAACTGCATATCCGTTTTTAAGAAACTCTTTTGCAATTTCTTTTCCTATTCCCTTTGAACCGCCTGTCACAACGCAAACTTTCAAAAGTATCACCTCTTATCCATTTTAGCATAAAAGACTAAAAAATACAACAAAAAAAAGGAAATCTTGATTTAATGTCGAATTCGGTAAAGGGTAAAAATTTTTATTGGAGGGGCATATGGCGATTCCGCAGGAGGTAATTTCCGAAATTATCGGAAGAACCGACATAATAGACATTGTTTCGTCTTACGTTTCATTAAAAAGAAACGGGCGTGACGCCGTAGGACTCTGTCCTTTCCACAATGAAAGAACTCCGTCTTTTCATGTTTCTGCTGACAAACAGGTTTACCACTGTTTCGGCTGCGGTGCCGGCGGTTCGGTTATAAGTTTTGTTATGAACATTGAAAATCTTTCTTATGTCGATGCAATAAAATCGCTTGCCGACCGTGCGGGAGTTGTTATTCCCGAGGGCGAATATGACGACTCCAGAGAAAAACTAAAAAAAAGACTTATTGCCGCAAACAGCGAAGCAGGAAAGTTTTTTTATAAAAGCCTTATTTCGGAATTGGGAAAAGAGGCTCTGTCTTACCTTATTTCAAGGGGCATCACCAAAGGAACAATTGTAAAATTCGGAATAGGGTATGCACCAAACGGCTGGGACAACCTTTTGAAACATATGAAGCATTTGGGATTTTCGGAATATGAACTTGTTTCGGCAGGTCTGCTTGCTGAAAATAAAGAGAAAAAAAGAGTTTACGACAGATTCAGGAACCGTGTTATGTTCCCGATTTTTGATGTAAGGGGAAATGCCGTTGCTTTTACAGGCAGAGTTTTAGACGACTCAAAACCCAAATATTTAAACACGAATGATACACCGGTGTTTGACAAAAGTTCGACTATGTTTGCCCTTAATTTTGCAAGAAAAAGTAATTCAAAAAGACTTATTATTGTAGAAGGGCAAATGGATGTCATTTCACTACACCAGGCGGGTATTGACACTGCAGTTGCTTCATCGGGCACTGCATTTACCGAAAATCACGCAAGACTTTTAAAAAGATATGCGGATGAAACCGTACTTTGCTTTGATTCTGACGAGGCAGGCGTTAAAGCATCCAAAAGGGCACTTGACATTCTTACGAAGTACGATATTAAAACAAGGGTTTTAACTTTAAAAGGAGCAAAAGACCCTGACGAATTTGTCAAAAAATTCGGTCCGGATGAATTTTTAAGACTTGCAGACGGTGCAAAATCGCCACTTTTGTATAAAATCGGTAAAATTAAAGAAAAATACAGTATGGATATTCCGGAGCAAAAAATTTCCTTTTTAAAAGAGGCTTCGGCTGAGATTGCCGCTCTTAAATCGGATATTGAAAGGGAAATATACTCAAAAGAACTCTCTGCATCATACAATATCCCATACGATGTCATAAAAAGACAAATAAGTTCCATCAGGACAAACTATATAAAAAACGAAGAACGCAAAGACAGAATCGCCGTTATACGCAATCTGAAACAGAATTCAATTGTTACAAACGGATCGTCAAAAAATATCGAAGACACCGAAAAAAGACTTCTTAATCTTATTTTTTATGATAACGGTGTTTATAAATTTATAAAAAACAGTCTTGCAGTTTCTGATTTTACTAACGAATTTCACAGGCTCGTTGCCGAAAAAATAAATGAATTTAAAAAAGCCGGTCAAAAGGATATTAAAGAAAGTGACTTTATCTCCTGTTTTCCTCCGGAAGACGCAGGTAAACTTGCGGAAATACTTAGTATTGAATCCCATTTTGACGATAAGATTTTAGGGGCGAAACAACTTGTGGAATTTTTGAAGAAAAATCTTGAAAAAGCAGAAATCGGAAATGATATTCTAAAAGCAAAGACATTCCTTGAGCAGAAAAAGCAAAATGGAAACAGTCTTTAATGAAAAGGTGGTATAAGAATGGCTGAGGATAAGAAGAATGCAATAAAAAGTCTTCTTGAACGAGGTAAAAAGAAGGGGTCTTTATCATATCAGGAGATTACAGATACTCTTGAAGAACTTGAACTTGACCCCAAGAACATTGACAAGGTTTACGAAAGCATAGAACAAATGGGAATTGAAGTTGTAGGAGACCTTGACAGTGAATTAAAAGAAATTGAAAAAGAGTTTGAGGGCGAAGAATTAGACATTTCGGTCCCCGACAGCGTAAGCGTTGAAGACCATGTAAGAATGTATCTTAAAGAAATCGGAAAAGTTCCTCTTTTGTCGACCGAAGAAGAAATTGAACTTGCAAAAAGAATGTCCGAGGGTGACGAAGAAGCAAAAAAACGGCTCTCCGAAGCAAACTTAAGACTTGTTGTGAGTATAGCAAAAAGATATGTTGGACGCGGTATGCTCTTTTTGGACCTTATTCAGGAGGGAAACTTGGGACTTATTAAAGCCGTTGAAAAATTTGACTATCACAAAGGTTACAAATTTTCAACATATGCCACCTGGTGGATAAGGCAGGCAGTCACAAGGGCAATTGCGGATCAGGCAAGAACGATAAGAATTCCGGTGCATATGGTTGAAACAATAAATAAACTTATGAGAATTCAGCGTCAGCTTATTCAGGAGTACGGCAGAGAACCTCAGGTTGGAGAAATTGCAAAAGAAATGAATCTTCCTATTGAAAAAGTAAGAGAGATTATGAAAGTTGCACAAGAACCTGTTTCCCTTGAAACACCTATTGGCGAAGAAGATGACAGTCATTTGGGCGACTTTATTCCGGACGACGACGCTCCGCCGCCGGCAGAAGCAGCATCCTTTATACTTTTAAAAGAACAGTTAGGAACTGTATTATCAACTCTTACTCCCCGCGAAGAAAAAGTTTTAAGACTGCGTTTCGGTCTTGACGACGGCAGAGCAAGAACTCTTGAAGAAGTCGGAAAAGAATTCAATGTGACAAGAGAAAGAATAAGACAAATTGAAGCAAAAGCATTAAGAAAACTAAGACATCCGTCAAGAAGTAAAAAACTAAAAGACTATTTGGAGTAGAATTATGGACTTTAAAAAATTAGGATTTATGCCGGCAGATATTTTGCTACCAAAAAATCAGGATATGGAAAAATGGGCTTGTGTTGCCTGCGACCAATACACATCAGAACCGGAATACTGGGAAAAAGTAAAAAAATTTGTAGGAGATAGTAAATCGACTTTAAATCTTATTTTCCCCGAAGTATACTTGGGCAAAAATGATGATGAAACAATCAAAAATATTAACTCATCAATGGAAAAATATCTTTCAGAAGATACATTTAAAGTGTTGGAGAATTGTTTTATATATGTTGAGAGAAAACTCATAAACGGCAAAATAAGAAAAGGTATCGTGGGAAAAATTGACCTTGAAAGGTATGATTATTCAAAAGGCTCAAAATCACTTATAAGAGCGACCGAAGAAACAGTTTTAAGCCGTATTCCCCCGAGAGTTAAAATAAGAGAAAATGCTATTCTTGAACTTCCTCATATTATGCTCCTTATTAATGATTCAAAAAGCCATTTTATAGAAAATACAGATACATCTTCTTTGGAAAAACTCTATGATTTTGACCTTATGATGAATTCGGGGCACATTAATGGCTATAAACTAAATCCAACAGAAGAAATTTATAAAAATTTAGAATTTCTTTTCGGCAAAAGTGAAAATCCGCTTGTTTATGCAGTAGGTGACGGAAACCACTCACTTGCAACCGCAAAAACCTGTTGGGAAAACTTAAAACAAAGCCTTTCGGAAGAAGAAATGGAAAATCATCCTGCCAGATTTGCTTTGGTTGAACTTGTAAACATTCACGATGAGTCTTTGGAATTTGAGCCTATTCACAGAGTAATGTTCAATGTAAACCCTATTGATGTTATCGACGAACTCAAAAAGTTTTACAAAACAAACACTGACGGAAAAGGTCAAAAAATTACATATTGTTTCGGCGATGAGAACAGAACTTTGTATGTCGAAAATTCTGCCGAAGCACTTGAAGTGGGAACGCTCCAGAAATTTATTGATAAATATCTTGAAAACAATTCTGACGGAATGGTGGACTATATTCACGGTGAAGATGTTGTTGTATCACTTTCAAAAAAAGACAATGCCATAGGTTTCATACTAAGTCCTATGGATAAATCCGACTTGTTTAACGGAATCGAGAAAGGCGGCTCACTTCCGAGGAAAACTTTTTCTATGGGCGAAGCCTCCGAAAAGAGATTTTATATTGAAGCACGAAAAATTAAATAAAGTTTTGCGGCCCGATGATTAATCATCGGGCTGTAGTTTGCAATTTTTTCGTCATATACTCATGCTAACATTTTATACCATAACCTTTGTACCGTTATATGGCTCGATTTTGATTATTCAGTTTTCAGAACCGCTTTGCCTGAATTTCTTCCTTTTTTAAAATATTGTGTGCTGTTTTTGCCTCCGTTATCGGAAGTATTTTATATTGCGATAAAAAAGGACGCCGTCAGCGTCCCTTTATTTTGAGTGTTTTAAGATATTCTTTTGTTTCCTTATCTATTCTGTAACTCTCTGCCGCTTTCTGAATTGACTTATTATGAACAAACAGCGGAAGTTTTTTTAGTCTTATATATTCCTCTGCATCTTTATACTGTTTTGCAAGAAGTGTAGCAAAATACCACGAAATCATCATATTTACATAGTATTCATCCGACTTTATTTCAGATATTTCCTGCATATACTCTTTTTTATAATTTCGGTCTGAGAAAATATCCATAAAAATTTTAATACCGTATCTTATTGTGTAAGTTTTATCACTCTTGATCCACTTTTTTGCATAAGTCAGAATTT
>CAKSDT010000061.1 GCA_934446135.1 uncultured Clostridia bacterium | reverse complement strand
TTTATAGGTGTGGGCAAAGCCCACGGTTTTATGGTTTTATAGGTGTGGGCAAAGCCCACGGTTTTATGGTTTTATAGGTGTGGGCAAAGCCCACGGTTTTACGGTTTTATAGATGCGGACAGAGTCTGCAGTCTTGCAATTTTGCAGATGTTAACGGAGCCTTTGAATTTTAGTTTTAACTAAGCAGCGACTCGGGGTTTAAGAGAAAATCATACAACCCCAAATGCAGAATTCCGTAATCGTCGTACCAAGGTTTGGAATTTGACTTGGTTATGATTATTTTCTTGAAGAAATCGCCGGTAAGTTTAAAAGGTCTGACTTCAGTTTCAAGTTTTACGGGGTCGGAAACGCTTAAGGCCGACTGAATATAAAATCTTTTGGAGCCTAAGTTCACCACGAAATCAATTTCACATTGTCTTTTTTTGAGTTTAGAATCAACTTTTTCGGTAAAATCGACAACTCCGACATCTACAATAAAGCCTCTTGACAAAAGTTCATTATAGATTATATTTTCCATAATATGAGTTTCTTCCTGTTGTCTGAAATTGAGTCTTGCATTTCTGAGGCCTATATCGGTTGCATAGTATTTGAAAGGATATTCAAAATATTTTTTTCCCTTAACATCGTAGCGTTTAGCCTCGCTTAACAGAAAAGATTCTGTCAAATAATTAATATATTTAGCGACAGTCGTGCTTGAAACCTTTATATTATTGACAGAAAGCAGAGTTTTAGAAATTTTTGCGGGGTTAGTGAGAGAGCCGACCGATGAGCAAAGACAGTCGGTAATGTTTTCTAATACTTCGGGAAGTTCAATATCGTATCTTTCAATAATATCTTTAAAATAAACTTCAGTGAAAAGGTTTGACAGGTATTTGATTTTTTCCTGTTCAGAATTTCTTGAAAGGACGGCAGGCATACCTCCATACAGGGCATATTCCTCGTAAAGTTCGGCTTTATCACCGCCTTTAAAGACATAAAACTCCTTAAAAGTGATTGGAAAAACACGGATTTCATCACCTCTGCCCCTGAAAGCCGTCAAGATATCTTTTGTAAGCATTTTGGAATTACTTCCGGTAACAAAAATATCAACATTGTTAAGTTTCATAAGCCCGTTTAAAACATTGTAAAGTTTCACTTCATCGGGATTAGTAAGTTCACTTTTGGAAATTGCATATTGAACTTCATCGATAAGGACATAATACATATCCGAATTTATTATTTTAGAGCGTATATATTCCGACAGTTTTTCAGGTTCTCTGTAAGATAAGAACTTGTCATCATCAAGAGCAAGAGTTATGATTTGGTCTTCGTTTATACCGCTTTTTAAAAGATAATCATAAAAAAGATTAAAAAGCAGAAAACTTTTGCCGCACCGCCTGATTCCTGTTATCACCTTGACAGCACCGTTTCCCATCTTGTTTATCAATTGATTCAAATAAAAATCTCTTTTTATTGTATTAAGCATAGTTTTCACCCCTTGAGTTAAAAGTTAGGTAAAAATTTACCTAAGTTTCAACTATGAATATATCACAAAAAGGGGAGAAAGTCAAGAAGATACGGTATTGGCATTAGTTTCTACCTATTAAAATGGTATTCGATTTTTATATAGTGTTAATTTTATATAATGATAAAAATTATATAAAGTTTTAATTGTCCGATGTCAGGAATTCTTTGATTTTGTCTGTTGCCTCTTTTTCGTCTGAGCCGTCGGCGGTTATTGTTACTATATCGCCTTTATCGGCACCCATACTCATAAGCATAAGGATGCTTTTTGCCTCGAAATCTGTTCCTTTGTGGGTTATTATGATTTTGCTTTCAAAACCTGTTGCGATTTTTGAAAGAGTTGAAGCCGGTCTTGCGTGAAGACCTTCTTTTAGATTAATTTTGCAGTCTGTTTTTGTCATATTACAAAAAAACTCCTTTATTTGATGTTTTAAGGATATTATTCCCCCATTTTTGAAAAATATTCGGTTTTTTGGTATCCACATATTGTGGTTTTGGTGTAAAAAATCTTAAAAAAAATACAATCCGGCTTAAAAAGTCAAAATTGATATATAAAAATAGCAATTTTGAATAATTGAAAAAAATTGCGATAAAGTTTATACTTTAGTATAAGGAGAGTATTCTTTACAGAACTTTCTTTACATTCACTAAAGATAAGACATAATCAAAAAAATATTAAATTTTGCGGACTAAAATCTGCGTTTTGAAGTAAAAAATAACCTTTTATAGTTTAAGGGGACTTTAAAGGGGAAAAGGGGTAAATTTATTATGAAAAAAACCGCATTGAAATTTTTGAATTTCGCATTGGTACTTTCTATGGTTTTGTCAACCGTTGCAATTGTGCCGATGACTGCAGGTGCAGAAGGCACGGTTGATTACAGCACAACGCCTTATGCGTCTTTGGTTGACATTTCAAATTCAAAAATCGGATCCGGTATGGCTTCCGGAGGATTAAAAGCAGACAAACTGTTTATTACAGACAATTCGGGTGCGTCTTCAAAAACGCCTCATAACAATGTTAAGGCAGCATCGCTTAATTCTATGACTGACGCACTTGACGCTGCTAAAACTGCTGACGGAAAAGGAAACAATGTACTTTTGGCAGGCGGAAAATTTTATCAGGCAGACGGACTTTTACCGACATTGGAACAGGGCAGCAACTCTAATTACAAAGATGTAATGAGAATGGAACCCTACAGTGCAACCGAAGGTACAAAAACATTTGACCTTTCGGGAAAATACATAAAAGGCGTTTCGCTCGTAATGGTTTCACATTCGCCTAACAATAAAGGTGCAGGTGCTATTATTGGTTATGCTGACGGAAGCAAGTCTTCTGATGATAACTGTCAATCAATTCCGACATTTGATGTCGCTTCAACCACAAATCTGCTTCTTACAGGAACACAGGCAGGTTCTTCAACTGCTTTCAACCTGAATTATACAGATGTTTTGGCAGACTCTTCAAAGCCTGCGACACTTTTCTCGGTTCATACTTCGGGAAACACGGATGCGGCAGCAAGAGCAAACTATAAAAACATAAACGGAGTGGGCGACGGCGACCTTACAGTTCACGCTTTTGTTTTTGCGGACATTGCAGCAATTTATGAAATCGAATATTCATTTAATGAACTTGACGCAGTTTTGAATGCAAGACTTGCAGAACTTGAAACAGAGTACAATACAAACGGACTTACAGACAACGCTAAAACAATTTACTATGCAATAGTAAAAACTGTTAATTCTGCCGTTTCAAGAGGATATACAACAGCAAATCTTAACTATGGCATAATAAATACGCTTGAGGCTGATATGAGAGCGGAATATTATGCAGACAAGCCGTACGGTGCTGCGTTTGATATTTCTTCGCTTTTGGACAAAGATTCAATAAACCCGTCGGGCGGTTCAAACACATATAACTACAACACTTCTGATGTTTCAAATATTTTTGCAGCAGATGAAAAAGAAATTGACGGTGTAATCTACAAGACCCAAAACTTAATCAGAGGTTACAGCGATACATCTGACGATACAATAAGACTTACAGGCAATACCGTTAATTTGGGTACAGGAAAGAAATACACACTTTCTGCGGCTGAAAACAAATTCTATAAACAAATCGGCACAATCTGGCCGAAAGGTTCGGTTGAATCCGGAACAGATGAGCCTGCAAACCACAAAGGCAATGTTGTAATCACATTTAACGATAATACAACACAGACTCAGACAAGACACGGTTACAGTTATTACGGAAATAAGGCTCCTGACGCTCTTGCAGCAGGTGCAACAAACATTTCTGCCGGTTCTAATGTTATTTATATTTCAAAAGGCGATGTTGATGTAACAAACGGATATAAGTCCATTAAAGGTTTTGAATTTAACTCGCACAACTCGGGAATTTTCTCGGTTATCGGTATTGAGTATTCTCTTAACGATTTGAAAAACACAGTATTGCCGGCAGTAATTAACGATTTGTATTCCAAGAAAGATTCAGAAGACATTACCGACTCTGTAATAACCCTTAAAAACACAGTTGCTTCGGCAAATGCAAGAGTTGGCACGGGATACAATATAATATCAAAACTTTCAGAAGACCTTCAGAACAAGTATACTGAAATTGCTCCTGAAGATATGAATGTTACAATAGCACTTAAAAAGGCTATGATTCCTGTAGGACAGACACTCAGTGCTGACGCACTTCTCGAATTTACAGGCACACTTCCTTCGGGATATTCTGTTAAATTCTATGAAAACAACGCTGAAATCACATCGCTTTCAACAGTTGGCGAACACTCTGTTAAAGTTGTACTTTCATGTGCAGGTTATATGAGTGTAACCGAAACATTTACAATAACTGCAATTGAAAGCATTGCGGATTATCCGTTTGCGACAGGTTTTGACCTTTCAAAGGTTATAGACAGCGATTATCTTGCACCGGGTGCTTCAAACGATGCTACACAAAAACCTGCCGGAACTCAAAACTATCCGTTTGATTCAAGCGTGATTACATCTCTTATGGGAACGGCTTACAAATTAAACAACGGAATTTACTTTAAAACTGCAGGACTCTTTACAGGTCTTGAAAAATCTGCAAAAGACTCAATTGCGATTGTAAACACCTATGTTTCAAATCCGAAAGCAGTTGACCTTGCAGACAGCGACTACAAGTTCTACAAAGGTATCGGTGCAATGTGGTACAAAGGAAGTGTTGACGCAACAGGTGCAACACATTCAGGTACAATGATTGCAAAATTTGCAGACGGAACAACAGAAACCCAGAAAGGCCACGGTTACACAAACAACGGAACTTTCAGAGCGGACACATTGGGTGCAAATACAACTCCTATGTTTGAATCTTCTTCAAACGGAAATCAGAGAGGTTACTATACAACCAAAATTTTTGACACCGAAAATCAGGGCAAAGTTTTGACAGGATTGGGTCTTTCATCGCACAACTCTGCAGTATATTCCATAGCAGGTATTGAATATCCGCTTTCAGAAGTAGGTGCAGTGCTTAAGACTGCAATCGATGCAAATTACAGTTCGATTACTTCTGAACTCAACACTTCAAACATTATTTATGCACAGGCAATTGTAAACACATATGATTCGGCAGCAGAAAGAGCAGAAGAATTTTTTGATGCAACTCAAATTTTAGACAGCAGTTATATGTCAAAACTTGCAGTAATCAGACAAAAACTCAGCACTGTTACAAAAATTGAGAGCGTAACATTCCCGACAGTTACACCAAGTAAGATTATTGCCCACATCACAACAGTCGGAACAGGCACACTTACAGCAAAACTTATGGCCGGACAGAGTGCAATTGCAAATCTTACAGTTGATGAAAACAGTGATGTTGTGATTGACGCATCAATTTACGGAAAGTACAATACAGGCGATGTTTACTTAAGAGTTTCGATGACAGGATCTCCTTACGGTGATTATGATATTACAGTTCCGAAGCCGCTTTACTTCCTTAATTATTCGCTTATGCAAAACGGAAGCAAAGTTGCAAATTTTGCAGATCTTGCTGAGGGTGCATATCAGATGATTATTGACATTGCAAGCAATTTGACTGACAAGGCTTCTTATGCTGTAATCGGTGCTGAATACGATGAAAACCAGTATTTCGTTAACTCATCTGATGTTAAGACCGGAACATTTACAGAGTCTGTAACACGGTTTACATTCGACCTTGTTCACAATGCAGCGTCAAAAGTTTTAAAGACAATGCTTTGGGAAAGTCTTGACACCTTAAAGCCATACATCAGACCGCTAATAAAATAAAAAAACTTAAAGGAAGGGGCGGTTTCCTGCCCCGTTCCTTTTAAAAAGAATCACGGGTAAAAGATATTTTTAGTAGTTTATACTAATTTTACAGGATGGAGAATATATGAAAAAATTAATTTCGATTTTATTATGTGCCACAATGCTTTTGGGTGCTGTTTCAGTTTTTGCGGCAACTCCTGAGGGCACATATTATGATAAAACTGAAAGATGCGTTATAACAGGTACTGCAAGTACCGGAAATTCTACCGTTACTGTTCTTTTAATGAACGGAAATCAGGTTGTTTATGCAAACGAAACCACTGCAAAGATCGACGGAAGTTACAAATTTGCTTTTTCATACAAAGGGGGTTCTGTTTCAGACATCAAAGTTATGCAGGACGGAAATGTTATAACAAACACGGTTGACACTGCTGTTTCTTATCTTGAAGCACTTAGTGTTAACCTTAAATACTTTGAAAAAGACGGTTTTGCAAGTGCTTTAACAGAAGTTAAAAATGAGTACGGCATTACCGATGACTATAAAATTATTTTTGCATTTTACAAAAACGGCGGAAAAGAACTTGCGGGTGCTCCCGTAATCTTTACTGCCAAGACAGACGAAAACAAAGGTTCGGCTTTTGCGACCGCACTTCCGGAGGGAACAACATTGGTTAAAGCGTTTGCGTGGAGAGATTTATCTTCTTCTTTAACTCCTCTTGCAACTCCTGAAAAAGTTGAGGACGAAACATACAAAGACGGCAGTGTTGTCGGTGTTATCGGCGACTCGATTACTGCCGGTGTAGGAACAGAAACCAACTACGGAGTATACCTTGATTACATCTACAAATTGAGATTTTTAGATACCAAAGATGTTAAGTTTTTCAATAAAGGCACAGCAGGCGACACATCAGCCGGGGCTCTGGGAAGAATTGATTGGGACATTTTATCGCTTGCTGAACAAAATTCATCAAATCCGGATGAAAGATCTGCGGACGATTTGGCTAAAAATGTTTACAAAAAAGACCCCGATTCGTTTACAATTATGATGGGGGCGAACAACTTTGCATATGATGCAAATGCAGAAGTTCAGGAAGTGAATCAATCAATTTTAAATTCGGTAGATGTTGCGGCGTCATCGCTTGAGAGTTTGGTTGAAGGTCTTATCGCAAAGGGAATTAAACCTGAAAAAATAACAATTTTATCGCCGTTTGTATGGGAAAAGGTGGGAGACAAGGCGTTTCCGACTGCATTAAATGAAGGTTTCCGACTTGTTAGTAAAAAGTATAAAGAAACGGCAGAAAAATTGGGTACAAAATATATTGATGTTCACACGCCCTTGAGAACTATGCAAACAGAATACGGATTTAGTTTCAGTTCAGGTGATATGGTTCATACAAGCAGTTACGGACATCTGATAGTTGCAGCTGAAATGGCTAAATCACAGGGAATTTCTCCTGTAGTTGCGTCGGTTGCAATAGACGGAAACAATGTAAATGCTGCAAATGCAACTGTTTCAAACCTTGTAACAAACGGTGAAATCTCATTTACTTACAAACCGAATTCACTTCCTTTGGCAGTAAATTCAGACTACACCGCAGTTAAAAATGCAGGTTATGACATTGAAAACACATTAAACCGCGAAATTTTGATTGTTAAGGGCTTAACAGGCTCTCACACAGTTACTTTAAACGGAACAAGCATTGGTTCGTTTACGGGTGAGGAACTTGCAAACGGTATAAATATTGCAGAATACACTGCAAATCCAAACCAGGTTAAGGCTCAGACAATTTACAACGATTACAAATCGCTTTTTAAAGATATTTACAACATAAGAAGAATTTATGCAAACACAAAACCTCAAAACGGTTCAACAAGAACTTTTGCAGAAGCAAAAGCACTTCTTGCATCTTTGGGTGTTGACTATGACGCAAATGTTACAAACATCGGAAATATGATTAACACAATTAACGGAGAAGCAGTTACGGCTTCCTACACAATAACAATAAAGTAAACTGAGTAAATTATGCTCCTGAGCGTTTGTCGGCTGGGAATATAAAGTTAAAAGAACTTAAAGTTGAACTCTGCTTTAGATAAAGCAGAGTTTTTTTATTTTAAAGCCGACAAACTTTAAACAAACTTTAATTTAGATTTTAAAGTTAAATATAAAGTTTTTGGCTAAGTTTCAGAAAAGAGGTTGCTCTTTTTATAAAAAAGTGGTATCATTAACTTACCACCAATACCAAAAATGAATATTATAAACTGCATAGAGGTACGCTATTGAAAAAAGCGTATACTTCTGTTTCTGAACTCTGTGTGGTATATTTATTCATAAGGGTATTGTGTGGTAACAAAAAAGAGACGGAGTCACTGCGTTTTTTGTGCGTGGCAAAGTGTCTGCCACGCATTTTTTATTTACAAAAAAATCATATAAAAAAGTTGATTTTTCTGCGAAAAAGTGGTATTATTAACCTACCACATAACAATTTGTATATTCAAGCCGCTAGGGGATACGCTATTAAAAAAGCGTATACTTTGTTTCCAGATCCCTAGTATTTTGAATATGCGGAAAATGTTGTGTGGTAACAATTAAAAAAGAAACAAAGTCACTGCGTTTTTTGTGCGTGGCAAAGTTTCTGCCACGCATTTTTTATTTATAAAAAAGTCAAGCAAAAAGTTGATTTTTCTGCGAAAAAGTGGTATCATTATCTTACCACATTACACAAATTACGAATAAAACAACAAAAAGAGGGTACGCTCTAAAAAAAGCGTATACTCTGTTTCCGAACCCTGTTTTGTTGTTATATTCGGGTGTGTTGTGTGGTAACAATCAGGAAACACGGTCACTGCGTTTTTTGTGCGTGACGGAGTTTCTGTCACGCATTTTTTAATGCACAATTTTTACTGTTGGAGGAAAGCAATATGAATTACATTGAAGAAATTAATGAAAGATTAAAACTTGACAAAATCTTGTCGTTTGTAGTAAACGGTGAAACCTTGCTTAAGGACTACAGTGATCAGACATTGTACGAAAGGATTCGCTCAAACGAAGATCTTTTTGCCGAAAAACTTGAAGCGGAATTAGGTAAAGACCGTTACGCTGAGGTAGAAGATGAATTCACGGGAATAAATACGGAACTTGAAAAAGCCCACATCAACCTCGGAGCACACATAGGTGCAAGAATTGTGTTTGATTTACTTAAAGATTTAAAGTAAAAACCGCATAAAAAGCCGAAGACAACAGTCTTCGGCTTTTCGCAACCTTAAAATTGAAAATATTGTGGCAATACACATAATTTAGGATTTTAATATTGACACACATTTTGGGATATGATAAAATATAATTGAAAATTATGTGTATATACACAAAATTTAAGGGTGGTAAGCGTGATTGAAAGAAAAAAGTATCTTGAAAGGCTGAAAAAGGCAAAAGGAAACGGTTTAATAAAAGTTATTACAGGGATAAGGCGGTGCGGAAAGTCTTATTTATTATTTAAAATATACAAAGAATATTTGATATCTACGGGAGTTTCGGCTGACTGCATTATTGAACTTGCACTTGACGATGATGAAAATATAAGATACAGAAATCCTTTGGAATTGGGAAAATACTTACGACATTTAACCAAAAACAACGAAAAAAATTATTATATTTTTCTTGATGAAATACAAAAAGTTGTAACAATTCAAAACCCGTATGTAGACGGAGTTGAAGACAAGGTAGGATTTGTTGATGTGCTTTTGGGTCTTATGAAAAAGGAAAATATTGATTTATATGTAACGGGAAGCAATTCTAAAATGCTTTCATCAGACATTCTGACAGAGTTTCGCGGCAGAGGAGATGAAATAAGGGTACATCCTTTATCATTCGGAGAGTTTTACAATGCTTATAAAGGCGAAAAACAAAATGCGTTACAGGAATATTACACTTTCGGCGGATTGCCGCTTATTCTGAAAAAGGAGAGCCGTGAAGAAAAAGTTCAATATCTCACAATGCTTTTTGACAAAATTTACCTGAGCGATATTGTGGAAAGAAACAGAATAAATTATGAAAAGTCGGTTCTTGATGATATTTTAAATATTGTTTCATCCTCTGTAGGCTCCCTTACTAACGCATCCAAAATTGCAAAGACTTTTAAGAGCAAATTAGGGGTCAATATAAGTGCTGAAACAGTTGGAAAATATCTTGGTTTTTTCATTGACGCTTTTTTAGTATACAAAGCGGAAAGATATGATGTTAAGGGGAGAAAATATATAGGTTCTCCACAGAAATACTATTTCAGCGATATAGGGCTGAGAAATGCCAGGCTTAGTTTCAGGCAGATGGAAGAAAATCATATTATGGAAAACATCATTTATAATGAACTGATTTACAGGGATTTTAGTGTTGATGTGGGAATTGTTGAAACATTTTCCCGGGGTGCGGATAACAAAACAAAAAGAATAAGCCTTGAAATTGATTTTATTGCAAGCAAAGGCAGTCAAAAATACTACATCCAATCTGCACTTTCTGTTTCGGACGAGGAAAAAAGGGAACAGGAAATACGCTCTTTAAATAATGTTAGGGACTTCTTCAAGAAAATTGTTGTTGTTAAAGATAACATAATACCTTATCACGATGATAACGGAATTTTATATCTTGGAATTGAAAAATTCCTGCTTGAAGAAAATTCAATGGATTTATAATAAAACCAATAGATTGTAAAAAATACAAAGTGTAAAGCCGAGGACAATAGTCCTCGGCTTATTGCAACTTTAAAATCTAAATTGAAGTTTGTTTAAAGTTTAATGGCATCATATCAAAAAACTCCGCTTAAAAAAAG
>CAKSDT010000060.1 GCA_934446135.1 uncultured Clostridia bacterium | reverse complement strand
AGTCCAATGTGTATAACCACGCCACAGGATTTCTATTATTCCATACCCAACCCCGCCTACACAAAACAAAAAAATATAAACCATAATAACCCTCCAAAAGGTTATTATGGTTTATTATTTATGCGTTATTCTCTGTCACCTTGAAATTTTATACTCATAAGTTCCTGCGTCAACTTTTATTTCAAAATCACCTAAAACAATATTGGCAGGTCTGTCTGTTGTTATCTTAACGGTATCCATATCATATTCTACGGATATGCCGTTTCTTGACGCCTTAACATTTTGAATTTCTTTTACAAAATATGGTTTGATTGTAAGTCCGTTTGAAGAAATATCAATTCCTGCCAGATATTTATAGAACCAAAAACCAACTTCGCTGAACATATGGTGATTCAAAGAAGCATATTTAGGATCCCAGTTTTCAGGAAGTGATGTGTTTCCCGTTTCAATCCAATATGCGTAACTCGGAAATGTTTTGATTGTTGTAAGTTTATAGAGAAGTTCTACATAGCCGTTTTCGGTAAGGACCGTGTATATAAACTTATTCCCAAATATTCCGCAATCGTGATGGTATCCGTTCTGAACAATTTTATCTGCAAGTTTCTTAACCAGAACAGGAATTTCATCATCATTTGCAAGTCCCTGATAAACAACCGTTGCAAGTGCAGTCTGAGTTTCGTCGGCAAGTCCGGATTCAAGAAAATATTTTTTTCTGAAGGCGTTTCTGATATTTTCTGCAAGGACATCATATTTAGTGCTATCTTTGCCTAAAATTCCTGAAAACTCGGACATTATTTTAGCAAACCTATAATAATAAGATGTTTCAACTATCCAAACGCTGCACCTTTTACAGCCTTGTTCTCTGTACCTGGGTACAACCCAATCGCCAAGTCCGTTATATACAATATAATCTTCCTGGACCTTTTCAGCAAATTTAAAATATTTTTCCAAACTAGGATATACAGTTTTAACAATTTCAGTATTTCCGTCAAGTTGATACATTTCGTAAGGAATTATAAATAAAGACGAATCCCAACAAGGACACGAACCCCAACCGTATCCCCAAACGCTCTGAGGAACAACACACGGAATTTGTCCGCTGTCTTTCTGGCAATCTGTTATATCTTTAATCCATTTTGTATAAACATCTTTCATATCATAATTCATAATTGCCTGCTGTGCAGAAAGCATAGAGTCGGCAGTCCAGCCGTTTTGTTCTCTATGAGGACAATCTGTAGGTATAGAATGGTAATTTGAAAGCATTGCCCAATCAATCATTGTGTGGAGTTTATTAAGGGTTTCATCACTGCAACCGAAATTTCCTATTCTTTTTAAATCCGTATGAACAAACTCCGCAGTTATTTCAAGTATTTCAGGTGCATTTTCTATTTCAACATATCTGAATCCGTGATATGCAAATTTAGGCCTGAATTCTTCAACTCCGCCGCCGGAAAGAATTACTTTATCTATGTGTTTATTTTCGGGATGCTCTGTCAGTTCCGTAATCATATCACGCCTGAAATCACCGTTTTCGTATCTCTCGCTGTATATAATTTTTACTTCCTGCCCCGGCTTTCCGCCTTTCACCTTAAGATAAACCCATCCGCTTAGATTCTGACCGCAATCGTAAATATTTTCGGCAATTTCTTTCATCGGCAATCTTTTTGTGATAAGTATAGGAGGAATATAGTTTTTTATAAGTTCCCCTCCGGGCGGAAAACTTACTATTGTTGCGTTCCAATCCGAATCGTCATACTCCGCACTGCTCCAATTCGGAATTGAAAGTCTGTTATCGTGATATTCACCCATTTTCCACTCGTTATATATAACATCGCTGTCGTGCCACACACAGTCTGCATTTGAAACTACCGAATCCGTTTCGCCATTTTGATATGTTACATCAAGTTGCATAATAAATCTTGCACTTGAAAACCAGGTCTGACATGCATCCTTCCAAGCATTTTTTTCCTCAACATGGAACGGACCGTCGCCAACAATAACTCCAAACACATTTTCCCCTTCATTGAGATATTTTGTTACATCATATTTATTATAAAGTATAGTTTTATCATAATTTGTGTAAGGTGTTGTCAAAACATCCTCGTGAACCTTTTTGCCATTTATGTAATACTCGCCATACCCTAACGCACATACATATAATGCCCCTTCAACCGGTTTATCTTTAAGCAAAAACCTTTTTCTGAACATAGGTGCGGATTCCGCAGTAAGAGGTCCACCGTATCTTTTTGTCACCCATTTTGCATTTTCAAACATTATATTCTCACCTTTAAATACAAAGTTACGGTAAGTATATCATACTTCCTATTGTAATGCAACAAAATGCAACAAAAAAAGAACGCACATCAATGCGTTCTTAAAAAACTATTTTACACTAAACAATATATCAGAATAAGCCGGATACGGCCAATATTTTCTGTCGGTTAAAGTTTCTGCCGTATCAACTGCTTTTCTTAGTTTTTCCATTATCGGGATTATTGTATCCCTGCACATAAATGAAATTTCTTCAGCACTACTGTTTGTATCAAACGCCGCAATTTGTTTTTCAAGTTCCTTTGTGTATTTATATGCAGTATGCAAAAGTTCCGAGAGTTTCGAAATCTGTTCTTCCTCATAGTCAAAAACTCCGTCCGGCATGACACCTTTTTCAGCCAAAAGCGTTTCTGCCAGTTTCTTTATGAATGAAGACATTGCAGGCAAAATATCCTTTTTACACATATCAAGCATTGTTTTTGCCTCAATATATATCACCTTGTTGTAACCTTCGAGTTTAATTTCGTATCTTGCTCTTACTTCTGTAGGTGTCAAAACTTTGTGTTTGCTGAAGAGTTCTACATTTTTGTCAGCAATGTAATATTTAAGACAATCGGGAGTTGTTCTGAGGTTTAAAAGTCCTCTCGTTTCAGCCTCATTTATCCATGCCTCATCATAGCCGTTGCCGTTAAAAATTATTTTCTTGTGGTCTTTAAGCGTTCTTATAATTAAGTTATGCAAATCGTTTTCAAAATCTTTTGAATTCTCCAACTCATCAGCGTAATGACATAAACTTTCCGCAACCGCTGTATTTATGACTACATTTGTTCCCGAAATTGATGCCGATGAGCCAAGCATTCTGAATTCGAACTTATTTCCGGTAAATGCAAACGGGGAGGTTCTGTTTCTGTCAGTAGAATCTTTAGGAAACTTAGGAAGTGTATGAACGCCTATTCTCATAAGCGACTTTTCGCCGCCGTCATAATCTTCTCCGTTTAATATAGATTCGAGTATAGCAGTAAGTTCATCTCCCAAAAACATCGATACAACTGCAGGAGGTGCCTCGTTTGCACCAAGTCTGTGATCATTTCCGGCAGACGCAACAGAAACTCTTAACAAATCCTGATAATCGTCAACAGCCTTAATAACTGCACACAAGAACAATAAAAACTGTGCATTTTCATGGGGCGTTTCGCCCGGGTCCAAAAGATTTTTACCCGTGTTTGTTGAAAGCGACCAGTTATTATGTTTACCCGAACCGTTTACGCCTTCAAACGGTTTTTCATTCAAAAGGCAAATCATTCCATGTTTTTTGGCTATTCTCTGCATCAATTCCATAGTAAGTTGGTTATGGTCAGCCGAAATGTTGGTTGTTGTGAATATTGGTGCAAGTTCATGCTGAGCGGGTGCAACTTCATTATGCTCTGTTTTTGCGAGAATACCGAGTTGCCACAATTCTTTATCAAGTTCTGCCATAAACTCAGCGACCCTTGTTTTAATAGTGCCAAAATAATGATCGTCAAGTTCCTGACCTTTCGGCGGTCTTGCACCGAACAAAGTTCTGCCTGTAAAAATAAGATCCGGTCTTTTTTCATAAATTTCTTTATCAACAAGAAAATATTCCTGTTCCGGGCCGACAGTTGTTTTAACATATGTGACATCTTCGTTGCCGAAAAGTTTTACTACCCTTAACGCCTGCTTACCGAGTGCTTCCATCGAGCGAAGAAGAGGAGTTTTTTTATCAAGTGCTTCCCCTCCATACGAACAAAATGCCGTTGGTATACAAAGAGTGTTACCCTTAATAAACGCGTATGAAGTAGCATCCCACGCAGTATACCCCCTAGCCTCAAAAGTTGCCCTCAGTCCTCCTGACGGAAATGACGATGCGTCCGGTTCCCCCTGAACAAGTTCTTTCCCTGAAAATTCCATTATAACTCCCGCGCCATCTTCAACAGGAGAAATAAAACTATCGTGTTTTTCAGCAGTAATACCCGTCATCGGCTGAAACCAGTGCGTAAAATGAGTAGCACCGTTTTCAATTGCCCAGTCTTTCATAGAATTTGCAACAACATTTGCAATATTAATATCAAGATGCCTTCCGTCTTTTACGGTACGCTGCAATGCCTTGTAAGTTTCCTTCGGCAATCTTGCCTTCATAACGGTATCGTTAAAAACCATACATCCAAAATTATCGGTCACACAATTCATTAAAAATCACTCCTAAAATCATTATATTGCGTATGTTGCAAAAAAGACCTTTAAAAACAGCAAAAGCCATTTCAAAACACCTTATACATTCTAAAAAAGTATATCATTCGCTATGTTTTTTGTCAATCTATTTTTATGTTAATATATGTTTAAAAGTTGACTTTTCAGGAACAATATTGTAAACTATAAAAAAACGGAGGTGTCTTTATGAAAATCAGCAAAGATATAAAATATATTGGAGTTAATGATCACAGTATTGATTTGTTTGAAGGTCAGTATGTTGTTCCGAATGGAATGTCTTATAATTCATACGCCATAATTGATGAAAAAATTGCGATTATGGATACTGTTGATGCGGCTTTTACTCACGAATGGTTTGACAACATTCAATCTGTTTTGGGAGAAAAAGAACCGGACTATCTTATAATTCAACATATGGAACCTGATCATTCGGGCAATATATTAAACTTTATGAACACTTTTAAAAACACAAAGATAGTATCAAGTCAGAAAGCATTCGTTATGATGAAACAATTTTTCGGAACAGATTTTTCTGAAAAACAAATAGTGATAAAAGAAGGCGATACTTTAAATTTAGGAAAACATAATCTTAATTTTATTTCTGCACCTATGGTGCACTGGCCTGAGGTTATGGTGACCTATGATGATTTTGACAAAGTTTTGTTTTCTGATGACGGATTTGGAAAATTCGGGGCCCTGGATGTTACTGAAGACTGGGCATGTGAAGCAAGAAGATATTACATCGGAATAGTAGGAAAATACGGTGTGCAGGTTCAAAATCTTCTAAAAAAGGCATCCGGACTCGATATAAGCATAATATGTCCTCTTCACGGACCTGTTCTTACGGAAAACTTAGGATATTATTTGGATCTTTACAACACATGGTCTTCTTATTCGGTTGAATCCGATGGCATATTAATTGCCTATACATCGATTTACGGAAATACAAAAAAGGCAGTTGAACTCCTTGCCGAAAAATTAACTTCATACGGCTGCCCGAAAGTAGTTACAACCGATCTTGCAAGATGCGATATGGCAGAGGCTGTCGAAGATGCGTTCAGATACGGTAAAATCATACTCGCAACCACAACCTACAATGCCGAAATCTTTCCGTTTATGCGTGAATTTATAAACCACCTTACCGAAAGAAACTTTAAAAATAAATTTGTAGGATTCGTAGAAAACGGAAGTTGGGCACCTATGGCGACAAAAGTTATGAAAGCAATGCTCTCTGATTCAAAAAATCTGACATATGCGGAAAATACTGTAAAAATAATGTCTGCATTGAATGAGGAAAGTACGGCACAAATTGATAATCTTGCAAAAGAATTCTGCCGTGAATACATTGCACAGATTGGTGATAAAATAGACAAAAATGACCCATCCGCACTTTTCAATATCGGGTACGGTCTTTATGTTATAACATCAAATGACGGTAAAAAAGATTATGGACTTGTAGTTAATACCGTTTCACAGGTTACAAACTCTCCAAACAGAATTGCTGTAACAATTAATAAGCAGAATTATTCGCATCACATTATAAAACAGACGGGAATAATGAATATAAACTGTTTGTCGCAGGATGCACCGTTTAAAATCTTTGAAACATTCGGATTTGAAAGCGGAAGAAATTCTGATAAATTTAAAAGCATTACTCCCCTGAGGTCAGACAACGGTCTTGCGTTTTTACCGATGTATATTAACTCTTTTATGTCACTTAAAGTTGAATCATATGTGGACCTTGACACTCACGGTATGTTTATTTGCACCGTAACAGAATCAAGAGTTATTTCTAATGCTGAAACAATGACATACACATACTATCAAAATAATGTGAAACCAAAGCCTGAAACTGAGGGCAAAAAGGGATATGTCTGCAAAGTATGCGGATATGTTTATGAAGGTGAAAACCTTCCGGATGACTATATCTGTCCTCTCTGCAAACATCCGGCTTCGGATTTTGAACCTATAGGAAAGTGAGTAATTTTTAGGTGCAGACACTAAATATGTCTGCACCTTATTTGTTATAATTAATTCAAATCATTGATACTGCCAAATGAATATCCCATTTCTTCCCATTTTGTCAAAAGTTCATCTAATATATCGGCATTAGTTTTTGATGTGCTGTGAAGAAGAACTATTGCACCCGGATGTATCCTTGTAAGAAGTTTTGAATAAGCTTGCTCTTTGGTCGGTTGTTTATCTTCAAGACAATCGACATATGCAAGTGACCAGAAAACTGTTTTATATCCCATTTTATGAGCAAGTTTAAGATTTTCTTCGGAAAATTTTCCCTGAGGCGGTCTGTAAACCTTTGGCATATCTTTTCCGATTATATCCTTATAACTTTTTTCCACTCCGTTTAATTCTTTTTCAAAACTTTCCTGATTTATAATTTTTGACATATCAGGATGTGTTGTAGTATGATTTCCCACTGTGCATCCTTGTTCAACCATTCTTTTAACAAGGTCAGGTGCTGTTTTAACATAATTATCAACTAAAAAGAATGTTGCGGTTGCGTTGTGTTTTTTCAATGCGTCAAGAATTTTCTCAGTATTTCCGTTTTCAAATCCCGCATCAAAAGTAAGGTAAATGATTTTTTTTGAAGTATCGCCGACATAATACGAATTATATTCTTTCAAAAATGCGGCATCAGCGTTACCTATAGGGGTTTCTCCATTTTTTTGATAACTAAGTCCCCAGTCATTGTTTGTCGCAATAGAAAACACACTTTTTGTGTCAATATTACCTATAAGTGCAAGAATTGCAACAAGCAAAACCAGCACACTTGCATAAAATAATGCTCTTTTCTTATTGAAAACGAAAATCATAATATCACTCCTATAATAAATATTATTTTCGTTATTGAACAAATATTCTTTGTATGTTATAATTATTTGTAAAGTTTGTATTCTTTAATAATTATTCGGAGGACCTATATGATACTTCTAAGTGCATCAAAACTCAATAAAAGTTATGGAACTGATGAAATATTAAACGATGTATCGTTTTCCGTAAATACCGGTGACAAAATCGGAATCCTGGGCGTTAACGGTGCAGGAAAAAGCACCCTGTTTAAGATACTCATGGGAGAAACAGAAGGCGATAGCGGAAGCATATATAAAAGCAAGCATCTTAAAATTAGTTATATGGAACAGTATCCTTCCGACTCATCGGACAAAAATGCTTATGATGAGGTTATGACTGTTTTTTCCGATGTTATAGATATGGAAAAAGAATTAAACAAAATCAACAATGAAATAGAAATTGACCATTCTGATGAACTTATTCAAAGACAGACTGTTTTGAATGAAAAATTTATTGCAAGCGGAGGTCTTACTTATAAATCCGTTGCCAAGTCTGCACTAAAAGGATTGGGACTTTCCGATGAAGAAATAAAACTCCCCCTAAATCTTTTAAGCGGAGGCCAAAAAACAAGAGTTATGCTGGCAAAAGTTATCCTTGAAAAATCCGACATTTTGTTTTTGGACGAGCCTACAAATCATCTTGATATTGAATCTGTTACATGGCTTGAAAACTTTCTTGCGTCTTACCAGGGAAGCATTCTTTTAATTACTCATGACAGATATTTTCTTGACAAGGTAACTAATAAGATATTTGAAATTGAACACACTCACCTTAAGGAATATAACGGAAATTACAGTTATTATATTGCAAAAAAGAACGCAGACAATGCCGCACTTGAAAAAGACTACGCTCTTAAAGAAAAAGAAATAAAAAGACTTGAAGGCATTATAGAACAACAAAAACGCTGGAACAGAGAAAAAAATATAAAGACTGCCGAAAGCAAGCAAAAAGTCATTGACAGAATAGAAAAAACACTTGTAAAGCCCGAAAAAAGTCTTAAAGACATAAAGTTTCGTTTTAATTTTCAGGAAGAATGTGCAAATGATGTTTTAAGCACAAAAGGTCTTTCAAAATCATTTTCTGGAAAGACTTTGTTCTCTGATATAAATATTGATATAAAAAAGTCGGACCGTGTATTTCTTTTAGGTGCAAACGGAACAGGGAAAACAACATTATTTAAAACAATTTTGGGACAAATAAGACCGGACAGCGGAAGTGTTAAATTAGGACCTCGCGTTAAAATTGCATACTATGATCAGACCCAAAGCGACCTTAGTATGAATAAAACTGTTTTTGATGAAATACATGATTCACTCCCCTATCTCACAAATACAGAGGTAAGGAATGCCCTTTCATTATTTTTGTTTAAGGGTGATGATGTATTTAAAGAGATATCGGCACTTTCAGGCGGAGAAAGGGCAAGAGTGTGCCTTACAAAACTTATGCTTTCAAAATCAAACCTGTTATTTTTGGATGAACCTACGAACCATCTTGATATAATGTCAAAGGAGGCACTGGAAAATGCACTTTCATATTATGACGGGACACTTTTTGTAATTTCCCATGACAGATATTTCATCAACAAACTTGCTACAAAAATTTATATAATTTCTGCAGACGGCGAGAAATGTATTTTGGGAGGATATGACGAATATTTAAAACTTACTAAAAAACAAGAACCCCAGAAACAAAATATTGTCACCGAGAATAAACTGTCATTTAAACAGGCAAAAGAATTTGAATCAAAAAAGAGAAAACTTAATACAAAAGTCAGACGCACCGAAGAAGATATATCGCTGTTGGAAGAAGAAATAGAAAAAATAAGTACATTACTTGATTCTGCCGGAAAAAGTGGAGATTATGTTGAAATAACAAAACTAACGGATGAACTTTCCGAAAAGCAGAGTGAACTTGATTTAAAAATGACAGAATGGGAAAATGCGTCAGAAGAATTAAATTTTATAAATAATAGTGATAATTAACTATATTTTGCATATAATTAAATATAGCACTTGACAAGTCATAAAATATGTGCTATTATATACGAGTCGCAGAGATGTGCGACTATATATCGCGGGGTAGAGCAGTCTGGTAGCTCGTCGGGCTCATAACCCGGAGGTCGTTGGTTCAAATCCGGCCCCCGCACCCATAAAAAACCTTGTATTTGAGCCACTTTCGGCAGATACAAGGTTTTCTTTTTGTATTCAAAATGTGTCAATAATTTAACAATAATTCAACTTGCCAAAAAAATCATGCTTTTTTAAGAAATGTATCGGATAAAATATCAGCGTTTCTTTGGTCTGCTTCTTTCATAACATTAGCATATATATTTGCCGTTGCGGAAACCGACCAAATTGTTTATTAATTTGTGAAAGTACCGACCAAAAGCGTAAAACATGATAAAAACACGGAATTTTTAAAGCACTTCGGATATAGTACTTTTTTGAAATTTTTTAGAAATTTCAAATAATTCCATTGATTTTTGCTTATAACTATACTATAATTTCGGTTAAAGGTGATGAGTTAATGTTCGGAATTCGAAAGAACTATATAAAAAGCATTGTTGAATATTACGGCAAAGATATACTGCTTTCCGACAATATGAAATCAGAGAAAAATTTTATTCAGCATGGAACTTTCAGCGTTTATGACCACTCAATATCAGTCGCCTCCGTCTGTGTCGGAATGGCGAAGTTTTTTAATATAAAAGTCGACAAGCGAACTCTTATACGAGGTGCACTGCTTCACGATTATTTTTTGTATGATTGGCATATACCGTCAACAAAGCACGGACTTCACGGATTTACACATGCACTTACTGCGTACAAAAATGCTGAAAGAGATTTCACACTTAACGAAAAAGAAAAAAATATGATCCTTTCTCATATGTTTCCGCTTAATATGAAACTCCCGAAATATAAGGAAAGTGTTATTCTTTGTGTTTCTGACAAACTGTGTGCAATATATGAAACAGCCGATGGAATTTATAAAAAAATTTTACTTATTTTTTGCAGATAAAAAAATCAATATCTATATTGACAAATTCAAAATTTGTATTATAATTGCAGTGTGGATGACGAATAATACATATCTGCAATATGAAAAAGGGAGATAAAATTATGATACGAGTTTTAGTTTGGAATGAATTTTATCATGAGAGAAATCATGAAAAAGTAAAGGCAGTATATCCGGACGGTATACATAAAACTATAGCGGAATTTTTAAAATGTGATGATATCGAAGTTAAAACAGCAACATTAGATGATGAAGAATGCGGGCTTACCCAAGAGGTTCTTGATAACACCGATGTACTTATTTGGTGGGGTCATGTGCGTCACCATCTTGTACCTGATGAAATTGCAATGCGTGTCCGTGACGCAGTTTTGGAAGGTATGGGTATGATATTCCTTCATTCTGCACATCATTCAAAACCATTCCGTTTCCTTTTGGGAACATCATGTAATCTTGGATGGCGTGAGGACGGTGATATGGAAAGAGTTTGGGTTGTAAAACCATCTCACCCTATTGTGCAAGGTTTGGGAAGATATTTCGAACTTGAACATGAGGAAACATACGCGGAACCCTTTGATATTCCCGAGCCTGTTGAACTTATTATGATGGGTTGGTATGAAGGCGGAGA
>CAKSDT010000059.1 GCA_934446135.1 uncultured Clostridia bacterium | reverse complement strand
TATAATATAGTATATTTTAAAAAGCGGGAAGGAGCAGAGAGTTAAATGAAAGCAATAATTACCGTTATAGGACAGGATAAAGTCGGCATAATAGCCGGAGTAAGCGGCTATCTTAAAGAGATAAATGTTAATATATTAGATATAAATCAGACTATTATGGGAGACATTTTTACTATGGTAATGTTGGTTGATACAGAAAAATCAACTGTTGGGTTTGATGAATTCGTAAAAGGGGTATCTTCCTTGGGAGAATCTATGGGGGTTCAGATACTTGCAACCAATGAAGAGATTTATAAATCAATGCACAGAATATAAAAAAATTAATCCCCCGTTTGTAGTTTCGGGGGATTGCGTTTTAATCTGAAAGGAAATAGAATAAATGATAAACAGATACGAAATTTTGGAAACCATAAGAATGATTCAAAACGAAAATCTTGATATAAGAACCATAACTATGGGAATATCGCTTCTTGACTGTTCTTCTTCAAGTGTAGATGAAACCTGCAAAAACATCTATAATAAGATTACTCGCTATGCGGGAAATCTTGTTAAAACAGGTCAGGAAATTGAAACAGAGTTTGGTATACCCATTATAAATAAGAGAATATCGGTTACACCGGTGTCAATGCTTTCGCCCGGAAATTCGGAAGAAGATTTTGTAAAGTACGCCGTGACGCTTGAAAATGCGGCAAATGAACTCGGCGTAAACTTTATCGGCGGTTTTTCGGCACTTGTTCAAAAGGGATATACGGATAAAGAAAGAATAATGGTAAATTCCATTCCCGAGGCTTTAAAGCAGACCACAAAGGTTTGTTCTTCGGTTAATGTCGGAAGTACAAAAGCCGGAATCAATATGGACGCCGTTTACGATATGGGCAAAATCATAAAAAAGACGGCACATATAACAAAGGACGCATTCGGCTGTGCAAAACTTGTTGTTTTCTGCAATGCGGTTGAAGATAATCCTTTTATGGCGGGTGCTTTTCACGGCGTTTCAGAACCTGAATGTGTAATAAATGTGGGTGTAAGCGGTCCGGGTGTTGTAAAATGTGCGTTGGAAAAAGTTAAAGACGCTGATTTTCTTGAAGTTTCGGAAACAATTAAAAAAACCGCATTTAAAATTACAAGAGTCGGTCAGATGGTTGCAAGAGAAGCGGCAAAAAGGCTGGGCGTTTCGTTCGGCATAGTAGATTTGTCACTTGCACCCACTCCGGCGATTGGCGACAGTGTTGCATACATATTAGAAGAAATGGGACTTGAAAAGTGCGGAACTCACGGCACAACAGCGGCACTTGCACTTTTAAACGATGCCGTTAAAAAAGGAGGTGTTATGGCATCGTCGTCTGTCGGCGGTCTTTCGGGTGCTTTTATACCGGTAAGTGAAGATGCGGGAATGATTGAGGCGGCAAAATGCGGAGCACTTTCAATAGAAAAACTTGAAGCAATGACATGCGTATGTTCTGTGGGTCTTGATATGATTGCAATACCCGGGGATACATCGGCAGAAACAATTTCGGCAATTATTGCCGACGAGGCAGCAATAGGAATGATAAATCAGAAAACAACGGCTGCAAGAATTATACCTAAAGAGGGAACAAAAGCAGGCGAAATGGTTGAGTTCGGCGGTCTTTTGGGAAGGGCTCCCGTTATGCCTGTAAATACATATGACAGTTCGGCATTCGTGAAAAGGGGAGGAAGGATACCGGCTCCTATACACAGTTTGAAGAACTGACAAATAGTATAAAAAAAGGAGGAGTTTGTTTTGGATAAACTTATAAACAGAATACTTAGTATTGAAAAAGATGCCGAAGCACAGATGGACAGAACATTAAAAGACCTGGAAAAAGAACGGCTTCAAAATCAAAAAGAGTGCGATGAAATTAAAGCCTCCTACCAAAAGAAACTTGATGGAGAGATAGAAAAGATAAATCTCGCAACGCAAATGGAAATAGAAAAAAGAAAGAACGAAATTTTAAAGACTCAGACCGAAATTTCCGATAATCTGAGGCGGACCGCCAATGAAAATATGGAAAAATGGGTGAATGAAGCGTTTAATAAAGTTATCGGATAAAGAAGGTGCAGACTTTGAGAAACAATGCGGCGGTAGGTACAAAACTTTGTGCCATGCACAAAAGAATGCTTACTTCGGAAGATTTTTCAAAACTAATAAGATTTAAGTCGGTAAATGAGATTTATGAATTTCTTAAGAAAAAAGAAGGGTATGGCAAAATTCTTTCGTCGTCTTCGGGCGGTGTTCACCGCGAAAATATCGAGGCGGTTTTGACAAATACGATTATTTCAGACCTTGAATCAATAATACACTTTTTAAAAGACGATGACAAAAAGATTATGAAATTCTATTTTACCGAGATGGAAATAGAAAAACTTAAAAGCATCTTAAGAAGAATAGGTGCAGGTACTGATTTTGAAGTATCAAAGGATTTTTCGGGTTCGAAGTTGGGATTTGATATAAAAAAAGTGTCCGAAGCGAAAACAATAAAAGAATTTATTGTTGCACTTTCGGGAAGTGTTTATCAGAAACCGCTCTTGAAACTTTTGTCGGATACAGGCCATCAGACTGTTTTTGATGCCGAGATGAATCTTGATATGTTTTATGTCACAAAGCATATTGATTTTCTTAAAAATATAAAGGGTGCCGAAGAAATACTTGAGTTTTCAATGATAAGTGCCGACATAACAAATCTTTTGTGGATTTTAAGGTGCAAAAAGTATTACAGCGTGGCAGATGAAGTTATTTACAGTTTTATGATAAACAGGTTTTATAAGGTAAGCCCGGGATATTTAAGAAGTCTTGTTGAGGCAGAAAATTCGGATGAGACCGAAGGACTTTTAAAAAACGGGCCGTACGGAATGATTTTTTCAAATTCCGATGATATAAGGCCCGAACTTAAAGCACGAAGGTATTTTATTAAGGAAACAGAAAAAGTATTTAAAAAAGAAAGAAATTCAGTGACGGGTGCGGCGGCATATATAAGACTTAAGATGTATGAACTTATTGATCTTACATCGGTAATTGAGTGCGTGAGGTACTCTGTCGGTGCCGAAGAAACAAAAAAGCACCTTATCAGGGGGGTGAACTGATTGGCAGTTGCAAAAATGAAATTTCTGTCGCTGTCCGGCAGTGAAGATTTAATAGACAGGACATTGGCACTCAGGCTTTCGGAGTGTCCCATTGAGTTGGTTGATGCGAAAGAAGTTTTAAAAGGTGTTGAAGAAGTAACACAGTTTGATATGGGAAATCCTTATGAGCAGGCTTATAAGATATATTCCTATGTCAAAGCGGAATTTCCGGATATTGATTTCAGTCCCAAAGAGCCGCCTGACGAACAGACTGCATTTTGCGTTATAGATGAAGTGAATGAGAAGTTAAAAGAGTTTGACGCAAAAATTAAAAAGGCTGAAAATGAAAAGGCCGAGTCGGAACTTATAGTAAGCCAACTTGAACCTATGCGTGGCACGAATGCCGAACTTGAAAAAATATTCGATATGGAATATGTTGAGGCAAGGTACGGCAGAATGCCTAAAGAGTATTTTGAAAAGGTTAAAACTTTTCTTACAAATATCGATGCAATTTACATACCGGTATATGAAAATAAAGATTATGCCTGGCTTATGTATTTTGCACCCGATGAAAAAATAGCCAAAGCCGACAGGATATTCAATTCAATGTATTTTGAAAGAATAACCGTTTCAAAAAAGGCTTACGGTCAGCCCGAAAAGGCATATGAGTACTTTGTTAAAAAAAGCGGCGAACATCAGCAGACAATCGAAGATATAAAGGCCGAAAAGAGAAAATTTTTCACGGGAGTATGCGACGACTTTTTCGGAGCCGGAAAATTAATATCCACAAGATATAAAATAAGAAACCTGAGAAAATACGCCGCAAAAACAAACAATATGTTTTATATATGCGGCTGGGTGACAGAAAAAGATTTTCTTAAGATAAAACCCAAGCTGGATGAAGATAAAAGCGTTATGTATGAAGTGTCGGACGGACCTGAAACGGGAAGTTTTTCAGAACCTCCGATAAAACTTGAAAACAAAAAGATATTCAAACCGTTTGAATGGTTTCTTGAAATGTATGCACTTCCAAGGTATAACGAGTTCGACCCCACGGTGCTGATGGCCATAACTTATACTTTAATTTTCGGCGTTATGTTCGGCGATGTCGGACACGGGCTTTGTCTTTCTTTGATAGGCGGTCTTTTGTATAAGTTCAAAAAAGTAACGCTGGGTAAAATTATGATACCGATAGGCATAAGTTCCTCAATTTTCGGTGTTTTATACGGCTCTGTTTTCGGTAACGAAGAAATTCTGCCGGCACTTTTAATAAGACCTATGGAAAACAGCACATCAATTACGACAATGCTTTACTCAACCGTAGGCCTTGGCGGAATAATAATACTTATGTCTATGATTGCAAACATCATAAACGGAATAAGACAAAAGGACATTAAAAGAATATTCTTTTCACAAAACGGCGTTGCCGGAATGATTATGTACGGCGGTATTTTGGCGGGAATTGTATCGATGCTTATGAAAAAATCACTTTTCACACCTTTGTATATAATTTTGGTGATTGTACTGCCGATAATCGTTATATTTTTGCAAGACCCTCTTGCGGCACTTGTTTGCGGCAAGAAGGACGATAAATTCAGTATGGTTGACAATTCCTTTGAGTTTCTTGAAATTATGCTCAGTTTTGTAACAAATACAATTTCTTTTATAAGAATAGGTGCTTTTGCACTAAACCATGCCGGTATGATGATGGCAGTTTTCGTAATAAGCGGAATGTTCCGAAACACCGGAAGCGTTATAACTCTTGTTTTGGGAAATGCACTTGTTATGGTGCTTGAAGGATTGGTTGTAGGTATTCAGGTATTAAGACTTGAGTTCTTTGAAATGTTCTCAAGATATTATACAGGCGGAGGTAAAAAATTTACTCCCGTTGAAATTGACTAAAGGAAAGGTGATTAAATTATGTTATTGGGAATTTTATTTGTGGGTTTGGTATTGACAGGTGTGCTTCCTTGGATCTATTTTAAATCAAGTAAAAGCAGTAAGCGTGCAAGAAACACAATTCTCGGCAATATAGTATGTTTTGCATTCGTTTTAATTGCCGGATTAAGCGTTATGTTTACAGGCGACACCGCTTTTGCCGAAGGAACAAAAGAAGTATCCGGAACTTGGGCGGGATATTTGGGAGCGGCTCTTTCAACAGGTCTTGCTTGTCTTGGTGCAGGTTATGCCGTTGCACAGGGTGCTTCTGCAGCACTCGGAGCAATCTCTGAAAATGAAAACTTAACAGGTAAGGCACTTATCTTTGTTGCACTTGCAGAAGGTATTGCACTTTATGGTATGGTTATTGCAATTATCATCTTAAACAAATTTTAATAAAGAGGCACTGCGTTATGAAAATGTATCTTATAAGCGATAATGTAGATACCCTTACGGGACTTAAAATAGCGGGGTTTGACGGTGTTGTGGCTCATACAGAAGATGAGGTTAAAGATGCACTTTCAGACTGCGTTAAGAATACCGATATAGGAATACTTCTTATAACCGAAAAAATTGAAGAGGATTTTAAAGAAACTATAAACTCTTTCAAACAGGTGAGGAGATACCCTATAATAGTTTCGGTTCCGGACAGACACGGAAGCAGAAAGGGTGCCGATTATATAACAAACTTTGTGGCACAGTCGGTCGGACTTAAATTGTAGTTTGGCAGGAAAGGTGTGATATAAATGCCGCTTGAAGAAAAACTTCAGAGAATTCAGAGTATAGTAAATGATTCCGTAAAACGGAAAAAAATTGATGAAGTAAACAAAATAGAAGACGAACTCGAAAAGGAAAGAGAAGAAACAAAGCGTCTTTCGGAAGAAAATTACAGAAAACTTTTGGCTGATGCCGAAAAAAAGAACAACTCCGAACTTACCAAAGCAGTTCTTGAAATGAAAACAGAAATGAAAAAGAATGTTTTAAAACTGCGTGAGGAGATAAAAAGAGAAACTTTTTCAAAAGTTCTGGAAAAAATCAAAGAGTTCAAAAATTCAGACGAATATTTTGACTGTTTGGTTAAAAAGACAGAAGAATGTTTGAAGTCACTCGGTGAGGGTGAAAAAATAATAGAAATCGATAAAACCGATAAAAAATTCAAAGAGAAACTTCAAAGAAAATTTGATATTCCCACCAGAATTTCAGAGGATGATATTTTAGGCGGAGTTGTTGTAAAAAAAGGCGGTATGCTTTGCGATAACTCTTTTGTCGAGGCATTTTTGAATGCTGAGGAAGAATTTTTGAAAAACAGCGGTCTTAATTTTAAACAGTAGAAAGGCGGCGGAACTTTATGGCTGCAGCAATATACGGTATAAACGGTCCTGTTGTATATGTAAAGGGCTGTGACGACCTTAAAATGATGGATATGGTTAAAGTCGGAAAAGACGGGCTTATAGGCGAAGTTATAGGAGTAAAAAAAGACCTTACCGTGGTTCAGTGCTATGAATCTACAACGGGACTTTTGCCGGGCGAAGAAGTGGTATCGACAAATCACCCTATGTCTGCCTGCCTCGCACCGGGACTTATCGGAAATATTTTCGACGGCATTTTAAGACCTTTAAAAACGATTTCGGATAAGTGCGGAATCTTTATCGACAGGGGAGTGAATGCCGATTCGGTTGATTTAAACAAAAAATGGGAAACGCAGATACTTGTAAAAAAAGGAGATAAAATTACTCCGCTTCAGATAGTTGCCCTTGTTAAAGAAACAAAATCCATTGTTCACAAAATAATGGCACCCGATATAACCGGAACAGTTAAAAGTGTTACCGAAAACGGAATGTACTCGGTTAGCGAAGTGTTGATGGAAATTGAGGATGAAAAAGGCAAAATCCACTCTGTCACAATGATGACTTATTGGCCTATAAGAGTGCCGCGTCCGTATAAAAAAAGACTTCCTATGAATATTCCGCTTGTTACGGGTCAAAGAATAATAGACAGTTTCTTTCCTATTGCCAAAGGCGGAACGGTTGCAATTCCGGGCGGCTTCGGAACAGGAAAAACAATGACTCAGCACCAACTTGCAAAGTGGTCTGACGCAGATATTATAGTATATATAGGCTGCGGTGAGCGTGGAAATGAAATGACTCAGGTTTTGGAGGATTTTTCAAAACTTTCCGACCCGAAAACAGGCAACAAACTTATGGACAGAACAATTCTTATTGCAAACACTTCAAATATGCCTGTTGCTGCGAGAGAGGCGTGTATTTATACAGGTATAACCATAGCCGAATATTTCAGGGATATGGGTTATAATGTTGCGATTATGGCAGACTCAACATCAAGATGGGCAGAAGCACTCCGTGAGATTTCCGGAAGACTTGAAGAAATGCCGGCTGAAGAAGGGTTCCCTGCATATCTTCCGTCAAGAATTTCAGGATTTTACGAGAGAGCGGGATATATGGAAAGTTTAAACGGACTTAAAGGGAGCGTTTCAATAATAGGTGCGGTTTCCCCGCAAGGCGACGATTTTTCCGAGCCTGTAACACAAAATACCAAGAGATTTGTAAGGGTATTTTTGAATCTTGACAGACAACTTGCATATGCAAGACATTTCCCGGCAATTCATTGGATGGGAAGTTACAGCGAATACTTAGATGATTTAAAAGATTGGTTTACAGAAAATGTAAATGAAAACTTTACGGATTACAGAGCAAGAATTTTAAATATTTTAAATCAGGAAAGCAAACTGATGGAAATTGTAAAATTAATAGGTGCCGATGTTTTGCCGGATGACCAGAAAGTTACTCTTGACATTGCAAAACTGATAAGAATAGGGGTTCTTCAGCAAAACGCATTTAACGAACTTGATACTTATGTTCCTTTGTGGCGTCAGTTTGAAATGATGAGAGTCGTTCTTCACCTTGCTGACAGAGCAAAAGAACTTGTTTCGTTAAAAATTCCGGAATCTGAAATTAAAAACACGGGACTTTTTGAAAAACTTGCTGTAATGAAATATGACAAGGAAAATGTAAATAAAGAGCATTTTGACGATTATATCAGAGAAATTGATGAGGCGGCAGATAAATTAAAGGCCGAATCCTCAAAATTTGTTTCTGAAAATTAAGGCAGGAGGTATGTTTATATGAATATAGAATATACGGGTTTAAGTCAGATAAGCGGTTCTCTTGCGGTGATTGAGGGCGTTAAAGGCGTCGGATATGATGAAATAGTATCTTTTAAGACAGACGGCGGAGAAAAACTCGGTAAAGTAATTGAAGTTTATGAGGATAAAGCAATTATACAGGTTTTTGAGGGAACAACAGGAATGTCGCTTACAAATACGAAAACGAGATTTCACGGCAGGCCTTTGAAACTTCCTTTGTCAAAAGAAATCTTGGGCAGGGTTTTCGACGGCGTGGGAAGACCGATTGACGGACTTTCCGAAATATGTCCCGAAACCTATGAAGATATAAACGGCAGACCTATGAACCCCGTTTCAAGACAGTATCCAACAAACTGTATAACAACGGGAATAAGTTCGATAGACACAATGACAACTTTAATAAGGGGTCAGAAACTTCCTATTTTTTCGGGAAACGGTATGCCGCACGATGCACTTGCGGCACAGATTGTTAAACAGGCAAAAATAGGTGACGGTGATAATTTTGCCGTTGTATTCGGTGCAATGGGAATAAAACACGATGTTGCTTCATTTTTCAGAAGAACATTTGAAGAAAGCGGAGTTTTAAGCAATGTTGTAATGTTTTTGAACCTTGCAAACGACCCGGTTGCCGAAAGAATAGTAACTCCGAGATGTGCTTTGACCGTTGCGGAATATCTTGCTTATAAGTGCAATATGCACATTCTTGTAATTTTAACCGATATGACATCATACGCCGAAGCACTTCGTGAAATTTCATCTTCAAAAGGTGAAATCCCGAGTCGTAAGGGTTATCCGGGATATTTATACAGCGACCTTTCATCACTTTATGAAAGGGCCGGAATTGCAAGAGATGCAAAGGGTTCTGTTACACAGGTTCCTATCCTTACAATGCCTAACGATGACATAACGCATCCTATACCTGACCTTACAGGATATATAACAGAGGGACAGATAGTTTTGGACAGGACGCTTTTCCAAAACGGAATATATCCGCCGGTAAGCGTTTTGCCGTCGCTTTCAAGACTTATGAAAGACGGAACAGGCGAGGGATTTACAAGAAAAGACCACCCTGTTTTGTCAAATCAGTTGTTTGCGGCATATGCTAAAGTTCAGGAAGTAAAGGCCTTGGCGTCTGTTATCGGTGAGGACGAAATTTCACCTATAGATAAAAAGTATCTTGAATTCGGCGAAGCGTTTGAAAAGCGTTTTTTAAGTCAGGAAAAGGACGAAAACAGAACAATGGAACAGTCTTTGGATTTGGGTTGGGAACTTTTAAACATTCTTCCTAAATCTGAACTTGACAGAGTTGATTCCGAAACACTTGAAAAGTTTTACAAAGAATAAAAAGGGGGTATTTTAGTTGGCTGAAAAAATTTTCCCCACAAAAAGCAATATAATGCTTTCAAAGAAAAATTATAAACTTTCTTTGCACGGGTATGAATTGCTTGATAAAAAAAAGAACATACTTGTAAGGGAACTGATGAGTCTTATTGACGAGGCGAAGGAAGTTCAGAAAGAGATAGATGTAACTTTTAAAGACGCTTATAAGGCTTTAATGGACGCAAATATTTCGATCGGAATTACAAATGTTCAAAACATTGCGAGTGCAATACACGACAGACATGAGATAAATATAAAATACAGAAGCGTAATGGGGGTTGAAATACCTGAAGTTGAAGTAAACGAACTTCCGGTTGAAACGGCATACGGCTTTTTTAAGACAGATTCGGCACTTGATGAAGCATACCTTAAGTTTACAAAAGCAGCAATGCTTTCAGTTAAACTTGCTGAAATTGAAAACAGTGTTTTCAATCTTGCAACCAACATTAAAAAGACTCAGAAAAGGTCAAACGCACTTAAAAATATTATGATTCCCAAATACGAAGAGATGACAAAATTTATAACAAACGCTCTTGATGAAAAAGAAAGAGAAGAATTTATCCGCTCCAAAGTTATAAAATCAGACAAAGAAAAGAAGGAAGCGGAAGAGTAAGAAAGGAAAAATGTATATGAAAAAGACAGCGATTTTTTTGACAGTATTTTGTCTTATGCTTTCATTTTGTGCCTGCGGCAAGACTGAGGACAAGATGAAAGAAGAAAGCAAAGACGCAGTGCAGACGGTGGAAGACGGCATTGAAAAAACTTCCCAAAAGGTAAAGGAAATTACCGTTGATACAAAGGATTCTCTTGACGGGATTAAGAAAGATGTAGAAAGTTACAAAAAAGATATTTCCGATAATGCCGACAGGATGAAAGAAGAAAATGTTGAACTCTATCAGAACAGACAGGCGGCGGCTGCAATTATGGAACAGTCGGTAGCCGGTATGGAGGAAGCCATAAAAGACGGAAGCGAAGAAGCATTGGAAGAGTCAAAGCAGATGTTTGAAATGGCAAAAAATCTTTGGAATTATGACGGGAAAAATGAGTCCGGCAAATAATATTTGAGAGGTGTTTTTTTACACCTCTTTTTTAAAATCAGAAATTTTTTCAACAAAACTATGTTTCCGATTGTATTATAATTGAGAGCGGAGGTGCCTTTGGTAAATGGCATATTTTACACAAGAGGAATTTACCGTGCTTTACGAAAAGTTTGTCAGCACGGTTTATAAGATATGCTTTATGTATTTTAAAAACAGTTCCGAGACGGAAGACGCTGTTCAAAATACATTTTTAAAACTCTTTAAACAGGATAAAGAACAATTTAAATCAGATGAGCATATAAAAGCGTGGCTTATAGTAACTTGCAAAAATGAGTGCAAAAATGCCCTTACCCATTGGTTCAGGTCAAAAAGAAATGACCTGCCCGAGGGTGATGAGGCATTGGGCAGTTATACCCAGAACATATTAAGTACTGAAGTTTCGGACGCACTTTCAAGACTTCCGGACAAATACAAAATACCTGTGTATCTTTACTATTACGAAGGCTATAAAACAGATGAGATTGCCGCAATCTTAAAAATAAATCATTCAACTTTAAGAACAAATCTCGCAAAAGCAAGAGAAATTCTTAAGGATGTACTTGAGGAGGGTTCAAATGAGTAAACTTAATAATTATTTTGACTCTTTGTCGCCCGATGAAGAAACCAAAAATAAAATGCTTGGAAACATTTTAAAAAGGGCAGAAGAACCGAAAAAGAAAAACAATGTTATTTATTTTAAGAAAATCGCACCGTATGCGGCGGCAGTTATTGCCTTTGCCGTGATTATAGGTTCGGGCAGCGAAATTAAAAAACATATCGCTTTTGATGAAACACCGGATAATCTTCCGATTGAGAAAAAAGTAACACAGCAAGTGAAAAAAAACGATGAAGAGAAAAACGAAACCGTTAAATCTCAGCCTGATAGCGGAAAATCTTCGGAAAATACACAAAAAAAGCAGGAAAACAGTACTTACGGACAGGACAATAAAAAGACCGGAGTTTCTGAGGAAAATGCCTCGGCAAAAAACACAGGGGATATAAAAGAAAACAGTGCTG
>CAKSDT010000058.1 GCA_934446135.1 uncultured Clostridia bacterium | reverse complement strand
ACTTGAGTCAGGAATATCGTCCCGTGATGAAAGTACAATAATTGAAAAACTTTCAACACTTGAAGATATTATTTATGACAGAAGCGAAGAACTTGAAAAGGCAACCGCAGAGTTTGTAACAATTGATGATGTTACAAAGCAGTCAGAATTTATAAGGGACAGCATTTTACCTAAAATGGCAGCACTTCGTGTTGTTGCTGATGAAGCAGAAACAGTTACGGATTCTAAATATTGGCCGTTCCCAACATACGGTGACTTGCTCTTCGGTGTAAGATAATTTAGAGAATATATATTTTTAGGAGTGATTAAGATGACTTTTAGTGCAGTTAATACAATCTGGGTACTTTTAGGTGCGGCATTGGTATTTTTTATGCAGGCAGGCTTTTCAATGTGTGAGGCAGGTTTTACCAGAGCAAAGAATACAGGTAATATTCTTATGAAAAACCTTATGGATTTTTGTATTGGTACTCCTTGTTTTTGGTTGGTTGGATTTGGAATTATGTTTGGATCAGGAACAGCGTTGTTCGGTAAACTGGACCCTATGATTATGGGTGATTACAGTTCAATTCTTCCTGAAGGTGTTCCTCTTTGGGCGTATGCAATATTCCAGACAGTATTTTGTGCGACATCTGCAACTATAGATTCAGGTGCAATGGCAGAAAGAACAAAATTCAGTGCTTACTGTATTTATTCGGCAGCAATTTCTCTCTTTATTTATCCTATTTCAGGACATTGGATTTGGGGCGGCGGCTGGCTTGCACAGTTAGGATTTCATGATTTTGCAGGTTCGACTGCAGTACATATGGTTGGCGGCATTTGTGCCTTAATCGGTGCTGCAATCTTAGGTCCTCGTATCGGTAAATACGACAAAGACGGTAAACCCAGAGCAATTCTGGGGCACAGTCTTACTGTTGCGGCACTTGGTGTATTTATTCTTTGGTTCTGTTGGTTTGGATTTAACGGTGCGTCAACAGTAGGTATGGATACTGATGCTTTGGTTCAGCGTGCCGGACTTATATTCTTTAATACGAACCTTGCTGCGGCACTTGCATGTTGTTCAACACTTGTGTTTACATGGATTCGTTACGGTAAACCTGATGTTTCTATGACATACAATGCAGCACTTGCAGGACTTGTAGGTATTACGGCAGGTTGTGATGCAGTTAGTCCTTTAGGTGCAGCAATAATGGGTGTAATATTTGGTATTGTAATAGTTTTGGCGGTAGAATTTTTTGATAAAGTTGCAAAAATTGATGACCCGGTAGGTGCAATTTCGGTACACGGTTTATGCGGTCTCTTGGGTACAGTTTTAACAGGTTTGTTCTCAACAGGCGGTATCGCTGATGAAACAGGTGCATTTCCTGTTATGAAGGGTTTATTCTATGGCGGCGGATTTAAGTTTTTAGGAATTCAGTTACTCGGTGTGGCAACAGTTGCTCTGTATGTGGCAGTGGTTATAACTATAGTATTCGTTATTATTAAGAAAACAATAGGTCTTCGTGCAGATAAGGCAGATGAAATTGCCGGCCTTGATATTTCTGAACATGGTTTGCTTACAGCGTATGCGGGAATAGCAATGGAACCTGATACACTTACAGGCGACGATGACGGAGTTTTGGGTGAGGTTCCTGTTTCGAAAGCAGTTCCGGTTGAGACTGCGGTAAGAAAAGAACAACCTAAAGAAGGCGAACCTAAGTTCACAAAAGTTGAAATTTTGTGTAAGGAAGCAAAATTCGATGCACTTAAGAATGCAATGGTATCTTTAGGTATCACGGGTATGACTGTTTCACATGTTATGGGATGCGGTCAGCAGAAAGGCAAACCTGAGTATTACAGAGGTGTACCGGTTGAAACGACACTTCTTCCTAAAGTACAGGTTGACATTGTAGTAAGTAAGATCCCTGTAAGAACTGTTATAGAAACAGCGAAGAAAGTTTTATATACAGGCCACATCGGAGACGGAAAGATTTTTGTATATGATGTTGAAAATGTTGTAAAAGTAAGAACAGGTGAAGAGGGCTATGATGCTCTTCAGGATGTAGAATAAAATTAAAAGCGTTTGAATCGGGAGAAGTAGTGCAGGAGTTCGCTTACAGAGAGTGCGTGATGGTGAGATACGCGTAGAATGAGCCTGCATGAATAACACCCGATGAGTTGCAAACTGAAAAATTATTTTAGTAGGTACGCCGTTGTTCCGTGCGTTAATCGGAAAGGCTTTGACAGAAGTTTGAAAATAGTATAAAATTAGGTGGCACCGCAGGTTACAGCACTTGCCCTATGATATATTATGCTGAATTAAAGATTTTGGAGGATTTGGTATGTGTTCAATTATGGGTTACTGTGACGGCAGTGCTCCTTTGGCTTTGTTTAAGAAAGGTTTTAAAGAAACTGTTTCAAGAGGTCCGGATAGTTCGAGAATAGTTGACACCGGAAACGGAATTTTGGGATTTCACCGTCTTGCAATTATGGGACTTGATGAAACAGGTATGCAGCCGTTTTCTTTAGACGGCAGTTATGTTGTTTGCAACGGAGAAATTTACGGATTTGAGTCAATAAAGGAAAAACTTTCTGAAAAATACACATTCAAAAGTGGCTCGGATTGTGAAATACTTTTGCCAATGTATTTTGAGTATGGAACAGAAATGTTTAAAATGCTTGACGCAGAATATGCACTTATTATATATGATGCAAAGAAAAAAGAATTTATAGCTGCGAGGGACCCTATCGGTATAAGACCGTTGTATTACGGATTTGATGAATCCGGAAGCATAGTTTTTGCAAGCGAACCTAAAAATCTTGTGAGCATTTGTAAAAAAGTAATGCCGTTTCCACCCGGTCATTACTATAAAGGCGGAAAGTTTGTGTGTTACAGAGATATGACAAAAGTCAAAGAAGTATGCCGTGACGATTTGGAAACTGTATGTAAAAATATTCGTGATAAATTAGTTAAGGGTATTGAAAAAAGACTTGTTTCTGATGCAAAAGTCGGATATCTGCTTTCGGGAGGACTTGATTCTTCTCTTGTTTGTGCTGTTGCCGCAAGGGAAAGCAAGGAACCGATAAAGACATTTGCAATAGGTATGGATGAGGATGCAATAGACTTAAAATATGCTAAACAGGTTGCAGACTATATCGGAAGCGATCATACCGAAGTAATAATTAACAAGGATATTGTAATATCATCTCTTGAAGATGTAATAAAAATGCTGGGTACATATGATATTACTACTATCAGAGCAAGTATGGGAATGTACCTTCTTTGTAAATATATTCACGAAAATACAGATATAAGAGTTTTGCTTACGGGAGAAATATCAGATGAATTATTTGGATATAAATACACTGATTTTGCACCGTCTGCAAAAGAATTTCAAAAAGAGTCCGAAAAAAGAATAAGAGAACTTCATATGTATGATGTGCTTCGTGCCGACAGATGTATTTCAGTTAACTCACTCGAAGCAAGAGTTCCGTTCGGTGATCTTGATTTTGTTGAATATGTTATGAGTATAGATCCTGAGATTAAACTTAACAAATATAACAAGGGAAAATATCTTTTGAGACATGCCTTTGAGGGAGATTATCTGCCGCACGAGATACTATATCGTGAAAAAGCCGCTTTTTCGGATGCAGTAGGACATTCTATGGTGTGGTATCTTAAGGATTATGCCGAAAAGTTTTATTCGGACGAAGAGTTTGAAGAGAAGAGAAAAAAATATAAACACGCTGCACCCTTTACCAAAGAATCACTTTTATACCGTGAAATTTTTGAAAAGTATTACAGCGGTCAAAGTGAAATGATTGTAGATTTTTGGATGCCGAATAAAGAGTGGGAAGGTTGTGATGTTAACGACCCGTCTGCCAGAGTTTTGTCAAATTACGGTGCCAGCGGAATTTAAAAAGGAATGATGATATGATTCTTGAATTTACAAAAATGCACGGTTGCGGAAATGATTATATTTATGTAGATGGATTTAAGCAGCACATTAATAATCCGTTTGAAACGGCTGTTTGCCTTTCAAGAAGACATTTTTCAATTGGTTCTGACGGATTAATTATTGTGTGTCCGTCAGATGTTGCCGACGCAAAAATGAAAATGTATAATGCAGACGGAAGCGAGGGAAAAATGTGCGGAAATGGAATAAGATGTGTTGCAAAGTTTGTTCATGACAATAAAATATCTTCAAAAAATCCGCTTAAAATTGAAACATTGTCAGGAATTAAAACTGTAAAACTTAACTTTGAAAACGATGAAGTTACAGGTGCAACTGTTGATATGGGAAAACCTGTATTTGAACCTGATAAAATACCGGCAATTGTCAATTATTGTGAGCCGGTAATAAATAAGGAATTTACATTCGGTGATAATGTTTACAGGCTTACATTGGTAAATATGGGAAATCCGCATTGCGTAATATTTGTGTCAGATGATTTTGAACTTTGGAATTTCAATATCGAGAAGTACGGTTCGGAAATAGAAAATGACAAAATGTTTCCGGAAAAGGTTAATGTTGAGTTTGTAAAAGTTATTGATAAAAATAAACTTGAGATGCGTGTGTGGGAGCGCGGAAGCGGAGAGACGCTTGCTTGCGGAACAGGGGCGTGTGCTTCTGTTGCGGCAGCGGTTAAAAATAATTACTGTAATATGGGCGATGATGTAACCGTAAAATTAAAAGGCGGTGAACTTGTTATTAATTATACCGGCGAAGGAATAAAAATGACAGGGGAGGCAGTTACTTCTTTTCATGGCAGAGTTGAAGTATAAAGGGAGAAATTTTATGAAGGTTAACGAAAATTATTTTAAACTGAAAGAATCATATCTTTTTAAAAAAATAGCAGAAAAGACTGCTGAATATAAAAAAAGCCATCCAAATTCTGATATTATTAAAATGGGAATAGGCGATGTAACTTTACCAATTTGCGATACTGCAATAAAAGAAATGGAAAATGCAGTCAGAGAAATGGGTAACAAAGAAACCTTCCACGGATATCCCGAAAGTTACGGCGAGAGTTTTTTGATTGATGCAATAAAAAATCATTATAAGAAGCATTTAAATGTTGTTGTTGATTTATCTGAAATTGTTGTTACATGCGGAGCAAAAGAGGATATTTCCAATGTGCTTGATATATTTAGTAAAGACAATACTGTGCTGATTCCCGATCCTGTCTATCCTGTTTATTTTGATACTAATGTTATGGACGGGAGAAATATTAAATTTATTTCTGCAAATTTCGGCAATTCATTTTTGCCGTTGCCTAAAGATGAAGATAAAGCGGATATTATATATATTTGCTCTCCGAATAATCCAACCGGCAGTGCGTATAACAGAGATGAACTAAAGTTATGGGTAGATTTTGCCTTAAAAAATAATTCAGTTATATTTTACGATGCTGCATATGAAATGTTTGTTACTGATAAACAATGCCCAAGAAGTATATTTGAAGTTGATGGAGCAAGAGAGTGTGCAATTGAATTTTGTTCATTTTCAAAAACAGCCGGTTTTACCGGATTAAGATGCGGTTATACTGTGATTCCGAATGAACTTACGGTTGACGGAGTGAGACTTCTTGACTTGTGGAAACGCAGACAGTCAACAAAATTTAACGGAGTGTCATATATAGTGCAAAAGGGTGCTGCGGCTGTGTTTTCGGATGAGGGGTACAAAGAGATTTGCGAAAACATTGAATACTACAGAAAAAACACTGATATTATGATGCAGACCTTTGATGAAATAAATATAACATACTATGGCGGAAAAAACAGCCCGTATATATGGATTAAGTGTCCTTTCGGTATGAAAAGTTGGCAGTTTTTTGAATTTTTGCTTGAAAAGTGTAATGTTATAGGTACTCCGGGCGAAGGATTTGGAAAAAACGGTGAGGGGTACTTCAGACTTTCGGGATTTGGCGATCACGAAAGGACAAAAGAAGCGGTAGAGAGAATAAAAAAACAATTAAATAATTAAAACTTTGAAACTGTACTGTATGTGCAGTTTCTTTTGTTTGACATTAATTTTATTATGTGTTAAACTAATAAGGTTCTGTAGAAAAATACATACTGGAGATAGTTAATATGAATTTAAAAGACGCGTATAAATCACTTGGGATTTCTGACGAAGTATACGAGTATGGAAACAAAGTGATAGAAGAATTAAAAGAAAGATTTGAAGAAATAGATAAAGTTGCCGATTTCAATCAGATGAAAGTGATAAAAGCACTTCAGAAGAACAGAGTAAATGAAAATTATTTCGCCGCAACTACGGGGGTTGGATATAACGACTCCGGCAGAGATACTCTGGAAAATGTTTATGCTGATTGCTTTCACACAGAAAGGGCTTTGGTAAGACCTCAGATTACTTGCGGCACTCATGCTCATTCGGTAGCACTCAGTGCAAATTTAAGACCGGGTGATGAACTTTTATCGCCTGTTGGCAAACCGTATGACACTCTTGAAGAAGTGATAGGAATAAGGGAGTCAAAAGGTTCACTTAAGGAATATGGAATTACTTACAGGCAGGTTGACTTGCTGCCTGACGGCGGTTTTGACTATGATGGCATAAAAAATGCAATTAACGAGAAGACGAAACTTGTAACTATACAGCGTTCAAAGGGATATCAGACAAGAGAAACATTTTCTGTTGAAAAAATAGGAAAACTGATTAAATTCATCAAACAGATTAAACCGGGACTTAAATGTATGGTTGATAATTGCTATGGTGAGTTTGTTGAAACAATTGAACCGTCTGATGTAGGGGCTGATATGATAGTCGGTTCGCTTATAAAAAACCCGGGCGGAGGACTTGCTCCCATTGGCGGTTATATATGCGGAACAGAAGAATGCGTTGATCAGTGTTCGTACAGATTAAGTGCACCGGGACTCGGGCAGGAGGTTGGAGCAAATTTAGGACTTCTGCCATCATTCTACCAGGGATTGTTTCTTGCACCTACAGTTGTTTCCGGAGCATTAAAAGGGGCTGTGTTTGCGGCTAATGTATACGAAAGACTAGGATTTAAAGTGATTCCGAATTCCGAAGAGTCAAGACACGATATAATACAAGCAGTTGAGTTTGGTTCTCCGGAAAGAGTAATTGCATTTTGCAAGGGTATACAAGCCGCCGCTCCCGTTGACAGTTATGTTACGCCGGAACCATGGGATATGCCTGGATATGATTCAAAAGTTATTATGGCAGCAGGTGCGTTTATACAGGGTTCATCGATTGAACTTAGTGCCGACGGTCCCATTAGGCCTCCTTATGCAGTTTATTTTCAGGGAGGACTTACATGGTATCACGCAAAACTCGGAATTTTGATGTCGCTTCAAAAATTGCATGAGGAAAAATTGATTGATCTGAAGTAATCTTGTGAAATTGTGTAACATTGTCTTTGAAACTGTCGAATATTGCTTGTTGTACGCTTGACTAAATTATTAAAATAATATATAATAAACTGAGTTTGTTTTTCAGGGGGAAAGGTATGACAAAGGAAAAAATCGCTATTATTGAGATGGTTGTTTGCTCCGCACTTTGGAGTATAGCGGGAATTATTATTAAACTTATTGATTGTAATCCTTTTGTTATTGCCGGATTCAGAAGTTTGTTTGCTGCAGTTACAGTGCTGCTTTTTATGTTGCTTTTTAAGAAAAAAGTTGTTTTTAACAAAAAAGTAGTTACGACATCGGTTTTTATGTGTCTTACATTTCTTTCTTTTGTTTGTGCAAATAAGCACACTACATCTGCAAACGCAATTGTTCTTCAGTTTACCGCACCTGTGTTTATCTTGATTATATCTGCACTTTTCTTAAAACAAAAACTTAGAAAAATAGATGTTATTACAACGGTTTTAACATTAGCAGGCATAACACTTTTCTTTATTGATGATGTAGACGGCGGCAGACTTTTGGGAAATATATTCGGTGTACTTGCAGGTTTGTTTATGGGTACGATGTTTATATGCGTTGGCAGTGTTTCTATGGATGAACGGCTTTCGGGTACTTTATTCGCACATTTTTTAACTGCACTGGTCGGAATACCTTTTCTGTCTTTTACACAGAATACATTAAACGGACAAACTGTTTTTCTTTTTGTTGTTTTGGGTGTGGTACAACTTGGAGTACCTTATATACTGATGTGTTTTGCATCCGGAAAATTAAGACCTATAGCGATTTCGCTTCTATCTGTAATAGAGCCGCTGCTTAATCCTGTTTGGGTAGCTGTGTTTTATAAAGAAATTCCTGGGATTACGGCGTTTTTCGGTGCAGCGTTGATTTTAATTACAATCACCTTATGGTGTTTGATTAATGACAGACAGTTGGAAGAAACTGTAAAAGGAGATTAATATGTCGGTTAAATCATTACTGTTTTTTAATAAGATGTTTAAATTGCCCAAACATCCTTTTAATATGCAAAATGACGGAACGAAAACATATGCAATGTGGCAGTATGAAAAAGGTATTGATACTATAAAGTTCTATCTTGAACATACATCGCCGAACGATATGTTTAAGGATAAAGATGTATTGGATATAGGCTGCGGTGCGGCAGGCAAATCTTTGTACTATTTATCTTTGGGGGCAAAATCAGTTACAGGTATGGATATTGTCGCAAGTTATGAAAAAGAAGCGTATGCTCTTGAGGATAAATTGGGGCTTTCAGGCTTTAAATTTGTTGTAGGAGATGCGGCGAATACTAAATTTGATGACAATTCTTTTGATACTGTTATAATGAATGATGCTATGGAGCATGTTTCAAAACCGGATAAAGTATTAAAGGAAGTATATAGAATTTTAAAACCGGGAGGCAAATTGTATGTTAATTTTCCTCCATATAATCACCCTTACGGTGCACATTTGAGTGATGCTATCGGAATTCCTTGGGTTCATCTGTTCTTTTCTGACAAAACCCTTATTAAAGGTTATAAAGAACTTGTTAAAGATTTACCTGACGGCGAAAACAGAGTTAATTTCAGAATTTCCAAAAAACCTGACGGAACTGAATATTTTTCATATATAAACAAAATGAATATTAAGTGGTTTAATGAATTGGTCAGAAACACGGAATTTAAAGTTGAGTATTACAAAGAAGTTCCGCTTAGAAATTTCTTTAAACCTCTTGCCCAAATGCCTGTTACGAGAGATTGTTTTGTAAAAATGGTTGTTGGAGTTTTGAAAAAATAGTTAGGGGGGATTTTTGTGTCAGAAATTAATAAAGACAATGTATCATCGTATGTTGCAATTAAAGCATTAGAGAACGGAGTTAGTATTATTGGTTTGACAAGCGGAAGGGATACCAAACTTCACCATACTGAAAAACTTGACAGAGGCGAAGTTTTTATTGCACAGTTTACTGAAATGACAACTGCTATGAAAGTTAAAGGGAAAGCAGAAATTTATTGCGATTTCGGTAAGATAGTGACGGAGTCGGAGGAGTAATCAGAATATATGTGGACTAATGTTTTGATATCTGAGAACAGTGAGGATATACATTTACTTAAACAGGAATTAAAAAAGAAGAATGTTATGGTTAGAGTTAGAGAAAAGGCGAAAGAAGACGGTGTTTGCTATACGCTTTTAGTACCCAGATCAGAACTTGATATTGCTCTTAACCTTATCATTGATTTTAATTTATAATTTATAAAGGAATGATTAAATGAATCAGCATAGTATTGAAAAAAACTATGATCCGCAGTCTTTTGAAGAGCGGATATATAAAAATTGGGAAGAAAAGGGATATTTCAAGGCAGATTCTTCTTCTGAAAAGCCGCCTTACACGATTGTTATACCGCCGCCTAATGTTACGGGTCAGTTACATATGGGACATGCCCTTGACGAAACGCTTCAGGATATACTTATAAGATATAAGAGATTGAAAGGTTTTGAAGCACTTTGGGTTCCGGGTACTGACCATGCAGGTATTGCAACTCAAATCAAGGTTGAGGAAGTATTGCGAAAAGAAAAAAATCTTACAAGATATGACTTGGGAAGAGAAAAATTTCTTGAACTTGTATGGGAATGGAAAGAAAAATACGGCGGTACTATTATTAATCAGTTGAAAAAACTCGGTACTTCCTGCGATTGGTCAAGAGAAAGATTTACTATGGACGAAGGTTGTTCGAAGGCAGTAAGAGAAGTATTTTTCAATCTTTATGAAAAAGGACTTATTTACAGAGGCAACAGAATTATAAACTGGTGTCCGCATTGCGTTACCGCTCTTTCTGATGCAGAAGTTGAGTATGAAGAACAGGACGGATTTTTTTGGCATATAAAATATCCTATCAAGGGAACTGACAGATTTTTAACAATTGCAACAACAAGACCTGAGACTATGTTAGGAGATACTGCGGTAGCAGTGCATCCCGATGATGAAAGATATAAAGATATTGTTGGAAAAATGCTAGTACTTCCGCTTGTCAACAAAGAAATTCCAATAATTGCAGATGAATATGTTGATAAGGATTTTGGTACAGGTGCTGTTAAAATAACTCCTGCACATGATCCTAATGACTTTGAAGTAGGACAAAGACATAACCTCGAGATTATTAAGGTTTTGGATGACAATGCTTGCATTAACTCAAACGGTGGAAAGTATAAAGGTCTTGACAGATATGAGGCAAGAAAGCAAATAGTTAAAGATCTTGAAGAACAAGGTTATCTTGTAAAAATCGAACCGCATAAACATAATGTGGGTACTTGCTACAGATGCTCAACAACTGTTGAACCTATTTCTTCAAACCAATGGTTTGTTAAAATGAAACCTTTGGCAGAACCGGCAGTTGAGGTTGTAAAAGACAAAACCGTAAGATTTGTGCCCGAAAGATTTTCAAAAACATATCTTAATTGGATGGAAAATGTTCGTGATTGGTGTATTTCAAGGCAACTTTGGTGGGGACACAGAATACCTGCCTTCTATTGCGAAGATTGCGGCGAAATGACAGTATCAAAAACTGATATTGATGTTTGCCCCAAGTGCGGCGGCAAGGTTAAGCAAGACAGTGATGTTTTAGACACATGGTTTTCTTCAGCATTATGGCCGTTTTCTACACTTGGTTGGCCTGAAAAAACTGCAGACCTTGAGAAATTTTTTCCAACAAATACATTGGTTACAGGATATGATATTATATTCTTTTGGGTTGCAAGGATGGTATTTTCATCACTTGAACATACAGGAAAACCACCTTTTAAAGATGTGTTTATCCATGGTATAGTCAGAGACAGTCAGGGAAGAAAAATGTCTAAATCCCTTGGTAATGGCGTAAATCCCTTGGATGTTATTTCAAAATACGGTGCAGACGCTTTGATATTTACTCTTGCGACAGGCAACTCACCGGGAAATGATATGCGTTATTATGAAGAAAGAGTTGAGGCAAGCAGAAACTTTGCAAACAAGATATGGAATGCTTCAAGATTCGTGTTGATGAATCTTTCTGTTGATTCATGTGTTCTACCTGAAAAAGACAAACTTATGATAGAGGACAAATGGATTCTTACAAAGTTTAACAAACTTGTGAACGAAGTTACAGATAATATTGAAAAATATGAATTGGGCGTTGCCGTAGCGAAACTGTATGATTTTATATGGGATGATTTCTGTGACTGGTATATCGAACTCGTAAAGCCAAGACTTTATGAAACCGAAGACAAAACGAATGAGACAGCACAGAATGTTCTTGTTTATTTTCTTTCAAATAAATTGGTTATTTTACATCCATTTATGCCGTTTATCACAGAGGAGATAT